>NZ_JBFRSX010000012.1:0-110694 GCF_041473835.1 Vibrio sp. 10N.222.55.A1
CATTTAAGTTACTTCGCACTTAAAATTTAGTGACTTAGATCATATTTTTTCGCTTTCTATTCATTACGTGCCTAAGCTTAAAGAAAACGAGGGGACGCTTATGAAATGGATTCTACTATTTTTATCTTGTTTAAGTTTTGTGGCTTTTGGGAGCGAGGTCGCTTCGAGTAGCCAACAATCAAAAAGTGATAGTAATCTATCTCATTTTGACCTTCCTCTGTTGCTTGGTGATTGGTATTTGATGAATCCTGATCCTGAGCAAGGCACTGAAAACTTTAGAGCGATCAAGCTCACTCTTGATTCAAACTACTCATTCACTATCGATATCCAAAAGAAAGACTACAGTGTCGATCATTGGGAAGGTTTGTATAACGCCAATGAAGACACGATTATTTTGGGTTTGAATACCTCAGAACCTCAGGTTTACGCGTACAGCAGTAATCACAACATGCTGAATCTTAACGGTGTTATGTTCACCAAGGCCTTGCCAAATGCATTGGCGGGAATCTGGTCAAGTGCCCAACTGTCTGGAAGCGATCTACGTGCGAGTAACATTCAAAAAATGGATTTAGTCCTTCAGCCGGACTTTATATTCATGTTCCGAGTATCAGATGAAGAAGGTGGTGAAGTCATTCGTCGCGGGGTGTATTACACAGAAGGCGATCAACTAGTGTTACTTTATGAGAACGGTGAACACGGCACTCGATATACACTGAACAGCGATGTGTTAACGCTGCAAGGTGAAGAGGGAGATATGTTTGCGGTACTCAATCGCATTCGATAATCGTGAGTTTTAGCAGTAACGGCGTACTCGTTGATAATATTGTGCACAGTACATTTCTTAGGCGTTCCTGTCTGATTTGATTGATAAAATAGCAAAACATGGAGGCATTTTCTTACAATGCCTCCTTTTTTTAATATTCCCCTTGTTTTATTGGCGCTCAACCTTTAGATATATACAGTTAAAAAATAATTACGTATAACGATCAAAAGGAACCCGTCATGGCACATACACCTCAAGCCAAGTATCGTAAAGATTATCAATCACCATCTCACACGATTTCTGAAATCGATCTTACTTTCGATTTGTACGACTCAGCATCCATTGTTACGGCTGTTTCTAGTGTTAAGCAGGAGAAAGACAGCACGACATTAGTACTTGATGGTGAAGGCTTGAAGTTGGTTTCTGTTTTGGTTGAAGGCAACGAATGGACTCAGTACGAGCAGTCTGAAACTCAACTTACGCTGAATGACCTTCCAAAAGAATTTACTCTAACCATCGTTACCGAAGTTAACCCTGAAGGGAACAGTGCACTTGAAGGCTTGTACAAGTCGGGTGGCGCGTTCTGTACTCAATGTGAAGCTGAAGGTTTCCGCCGTATCACTTACTACATGGATCGCCCAGATGTGTTGGCGAAATTCACTACAACGGTAATTGCAGACAAAGCAGAGAACCCATTCTTATTAAGTAATGGTAACCGTGTAGATGAAGGTGAAGGTGAAAACGGTCGTCATTGGGTGAAGTGGCAAGACCCACATCCAAAACCAGCGTACTTGTTTGCTTTAGTAGCGGGTGACTTTGATGTACTTCGTGACGCATACACTACACAATCGGGTCGTAAAGTTGACCTAGAAATCTTTGTTGATAAAGGCAATCTAGACCGTGCGAGCCACGCGATGGTTTCTTTGATTAACTCAATGAAGTGGGACGAAGAACGTTTCAATCTTGAATACGACTTAGACATCTACATGATCGTAGCCGTTGATTTCTTCAACATGGGTGCGATGGAAAACAAAGGCTTGAACGTATTCAATTCGAAGTTCGTTCTAGCAAACGACCAAACTGCAACGGATACAGATTACCTAGGTATTGAAGCAGTAATCGGCCATGAATATTTCCACAACTGGACAGGTAACCGAGTGACGTGTCGCGATTGGTTCCAGTTAAGTCTGAAAGAAGGCTTAACGGTATTCCGTGACCAAGAATTCTCATCTGATCTTGGTTCTCGCGCAGTAAACCGTATTAACAATGTACGTATCATTCGCGGTCCACAATTTGCAGAAGATGCTAGCCCAATGTCTCATCCAATTCGTCCAGAAAAAGTGATAGAAATGAATAACTTCTATACTTTGACCGTGTACGAAAAGGGCAGTGAAGTGATCCGTATGATCCACACATTGTTGGGCGAAGATGGTTTCCAAAAAGGCATGAAGCTGTACTTCGAACGTCACGATGGTACGGCTGCAACATGTGAAGACTTCGTCGCGGCAATGGAAGATGCGTCGGGCATCGACCTATCTCAGTTCCGTTTATGGTACAGCCAATCTGGTACGCCGACGCTGTCTGTTGAAAGTAAGTACGACGCAGAGAAGAAACAGTACACGTTAACAACTCGCCAAGTAACAGCGCCAACTCATGAGCAAACGGAAAAGCAGGCTCTGCATATTCCTCTTGATATCGAGCTGTACACAGCTGCGGGTGAAGTTGTTGAGTTACAATGTAACGGTAAGCCAGTTCATAATGTATTAGATGTGAAAGAAGCAGAGCAAACGTTCGTGTTTGAAAACGTTTCTGAGCAACCGATCCCATCATTACTTCGTGAATTTTCTGCGCCAGTGAAACTGGAGTACAACTATTCAGATGAAGAACTGATCTTCCTAATGGTAAATGCACGCAATGAGTTCTCTCGTTGGGATGCGGGTCAAATGCTATTAGCGAAGTACATCCGCAGTAACGTTGAGAAGGTTCAACAGGGTCAAGCGTTTGAGCTTTCTGATTCTGTTGTTGATGCATTCCGTGGCGTACTGCTGAGTGATTCACTAGAGCCTGCGTTTATTGCAGAAATGCTCTCTCTACCAAGCCACAATGAAGTATCAGGTTGGTATGAGCGTGTTGATATTGATGCGGTCGCATCGGTTCTTAACTCGATGAAAGTTACATTAGCTGCAGAACTTGAAGACGAGTTAGCGGCGGTTTATCACAGCCACGCACTAACAGAATACACGGTCGATCACGATTCGATTGGTAAGCGTACTCTACGTAAAGTTTGCCTAAGTTACTTAGCACATACAGAGCAGGGTAATGACTTGGTTGTTGCGATGTACCAGCAAGCAAACAACATGACAGATACGATGGCAGCAATGGGCGCGGCAAACAGTGCACAACTACCATGTCGTGAAACCTTGATGGTGGATTACAGTGACAAGTGGAAACACGATGGTCTTGTTATGGATAAGTGGTTTGCATTGCAAGGTACAAACCCAAGTTCAAACGCACTTGAAGTGATCAAAGCGTCGATGTCGCACCAGGCGTTCAGTTTGAAGAACCCGAACCGTACCCGTAACTTGGTCGGTTCATTCTTAAACATGAACCCGGTTCAATTCCACGACAAGTCTGGTCAAGGCTATGCATTTGCAGGCGAGATCTTACGTGAACTGAACAGCAGCAACCCGCAAGTGGCTTCACGTCTGATTGATCCACTTCTTAAATTCCGTAAGTACGACGATGAACGCCAAGCTCTGATCAAAAAAGAACTAGAGACGTTAAAGAACATGGACAACCTAGCAAAAGACTTGTTTGAGAAAGTGACGAAAGCACTAGAGGCTTAAGTCAGCGCGCATTCAGGTAACTGTTTGCTAATAAGCGGTTTACTAATAAACTGTTTGCTACAACGAAAGGTCATCAGTGGTAGAGAATATCTGCCACTGATTTTTTGTTTCTGGTTCATCGAATTTTCGATAAGCTAGAGCAGCTTCAAGTTCAGTTTCACCGTCAGACATCTAAAAGTGCCAAAAAACACTGGCACTGTATATTTATACAGGTATCGTATGAATCGCTATATTTTCCAACTTAACATCTCATATCAGCAGTTTTTGGCCAGCTATTCTGGTACGGCAAGTAAAGTTCAAGTGATAACAACAACAGGTTTACGCTTACAGTTACCTGCAACTCGGTTCAGACCATTTCTTACACAAATAGGGGTTAGAGGGCAGTTTAGGCTGACAACTGACCAAAAAAATAAGTTTATTAAGTTAGAAGCTCTGTAAACCTTGGCATGCCTAGTGAGTTAAAAGGAATCTTAATCACATAATCAAACATTTCAGCTCTTACCACCTCCAAAACAATTAACTATTTTTCAATAATGCTTTTACAATAAATGAATGCATTACCTTTGCTTAACTCGTTAGTAGAAAAGAGCTCAACGGCACGTTTCAAACACCAGATTAAGTGATCCCCCTAATAATAAAATATAATTCTAATTGTGGAGTGTGACTATGACCGCACGTGAAACTGTGGTTCCAGTTTTACTTGAAAAAGTTTACAAGCTGATTCAAGACAAACTTGACCTTGCTCATCGACCTCTCGTAACTCAACTTGCTCAACACTTGTTTAGTAACGTTTCTCACGACGATCTAACTCAGAGAAACGAATCCGATTTATACGGTGCTGTAGTTAGCTTATGGCATCACATCAATGAAAAGAAAGCCGACGAAATCTCTGTACGCGTTTTCAACCCGACGGTAAGTCGTCAAGGTTGGCAGTCTACTCATACTATCGTTGAGATAGTCGTTCCAGACAGCCCATTCCTTGTTGATTCCGTAAAAATGGCATTGACTCGCCTAGACCTTTCTTCTCACCTTATGCTTCATAACCCAACACAAATCTCTCGCTCAGATAAGGGCAGTGTTGTCGGTGTAAGCAATAACGAAGGTGCATTCCAATCGCTTTTCCATATCGAAGTTGACCGTCTTAGCAGCAAAGCTGAAATGACGGCACTTAAAACGGAACTGCTGGATATTTTTACCGACACTAGCTTAGTCGTGAACGATTGGTTGAAGATGGTTGAAAGACTTGAAGAAGTGACCAATCAAGTTGAACAGCAAAAAGAGAGCATTCCAGTAGACGGCCAGCGCTTTGATGAAACATTGGCTTTCCTTCGTTGGTTAGGCGAACACAACTTTACGTTTATGGGTTACAAGGAATACGATCTTGTGTCTGTAAATGGTGACACTGAACTGCAGCCGACTAAGGAGCAAGGCCTTGGTTTGTTCGCAAATTCAGATCGCGTACGCAACGTTAAGCTGTCGGAGTTTTCTGACTCGGCACGTTTAGAAGCGAAAAAACCGTATGTACTTATCGTAACCAAGGGCAACACGGCTTCACGCATTCACCGCCCAGCTTACAACGATTACATTGGTATTAAGAAGTTCGATAAGAACGGTAAGGTCATTGGTGAGCACCGCTTTACTGGTCTTTACACATCTGCCGTTTATAACCAAACCGTTGAAACGATTCCTCTTGTTCGCGAGAAAGTAGAACGTATTTTGGATGCGAGTGGTTACCGTGAAGGTTCATACTCTTACAAAGCACTGCACAACATTCTTGAAAACTACCCACGTGATGAACTGCTGCAAGCTCGAGAAGAAGAGTTATTAGAAGTTGGTACGGGCGTAGTACAAATGCAAGATCGCGATCTCCTGCGTTTGTTTGTTCGCAAAGACCCGTTTGGTCGTTTCTTTAGCTGCATGGTTTACGTAACAAAAGATCGTTACAACACTGAGCTTCGTCGCCAAACACAGCGCATCTTGAAACAGTACTTTGGTTGTGAAGAAGAGGTTGAATTTACAACGTACTTCTCTGAAAGCCCGCTAGCAAGAACGCACTATATTGTTCGTGTTGATAACAACAACATGGATGTGGACGTGAAAACAATTGAGCAAAATTTAATGGAAGTATCGTCTACGTGGGATGACCGTCTGTCTGAATCTATCATTGCAAACTTCGGTGAAAGCAAAGGTCTTCCATTGTCGAAAGAGTACATGCGTGCATTCCCACGTTCGTACAAAGAAGACATGATGCCAGGTTCTGCTGTTGCCGACATTGAACGTTTAGAAGCGCTAAGTGAAGACAACAAACTGGGTATGCTTTTCTACCGTCCTCAAGAAGAAGCGGCAGATTCAAAAGCCGTTCGTTTGAAGTTGTTCTATCACAGCGATGAGCCAATTCACCTTTCTGATGTTATGCCAATGCTTGAAAACTTTGGCCTACGCGTTATCGGTGAATCTCCATATGAAGTGCGTAAAACCAACGGTGTGACCTATTGGATCCTTGATTTCTCTATGCTGCACAAGAGCGATAAGACCATTGATCTTCGTGAAGCTCGCGATCTTTTCCAACAAGCCTTTGCGGCAATCTGGGCGGGTGAGTTAGACAGCGATGGTTTCAACCGCTTAGTACTTGGCGCTGGTCTTTCTGGCCGTGAAATCTCAATCTTACGTGCTTATGCTCGTTACATGCGTCAAGTTGGTTTCCCATTCAGCCAACAATACATTGAAGACACATTGTCTCATTACCCAGAATTAGCGAAAGGGCTAGTGAGCCTATTCGGCAAGCGTTTTAACCCGAAACTGAAGGGCAGCGTAAAAGGCCAACAAGATCTTATTAAGAAGATCACTGAACAGTTGGATCATGTAGAAAGCTTGGATGATGATCGTATCATTCGTCGCTACATGGAAATGATCACTGCAACGCTTCGTACTAACTACTACCAAGTAGACGAGAATAAGCAGTCTAAACCTTGGTTGGCTCTGAAAATGAGACCAAGCGAGATTCCAGATATCCCTGCGCCGGTTCCTGCGTTTGAGATCTTCGTTTACGCACCAGACATTGAAGGTGTGCATTTACGTGGCGGTAAAGTAGCACGCGGTGGTTTACGTTGGTCAGACCGTCAAGAGGACTTCCGTACTGAGATTCTAGGCCTAGTTAAAGCGCAACAAGTTAAGAACACGGTTATCGTACCGGTTGGTGCTAAAGGTGGTTTCGTTTGTAAGCGTCAACACATGATGTCTGGCCGAGACGAGATCTTTGCTGAAGGTCAACGTTGTTACAAGCGCTTCATCCGTGCATTGCTAGACGTTTCAGACAACATCATTGAAGGTGAGGTTATCCCACCTAAGAGCGTTGTTCGTCACGATGAAGATGACCCATACTTGGTTGTTGCAGCCGATAAAGGCACCGCGACATTCTCAGATCTAGCGAACTCAGTAGCTGAAGAGTACAACTTCTGGCTAGGTGATGCGTTTGCATCGGGTGGCTCTAACGGTTACGACCACAAAGCCATGGGTATCACGGCGAAAGGTGGCTGGGAATCGGTTAAACGTCACTTCCGCGAAATGGGTATTAACTGTCAAAGCACAGACTTCACTGCCATTGGTGTGGGTGATATGGCGGGTGACGTATTTGGTAACGGTATGCTGCTATCTAAGCACATTCGCTTGCAAGCTGCGTTTAACCACATGCACATCTTCATTGACCCGAATCCAGAATCAGCATCAAGCTGGGTAGAGCGTGACCGTCTGTTTAATCTGCCTCGTTCAAGTTGGGAAGATTACAATAAAGACCTGATTTCTCAAGGTGGTGGCATCTTCTCTCGCCGAGCGAAGTCTATCTCTTTGACACCTGAAATTCAGAAAATGCTGGGTACCAAGAAAGCATCAATGGCACCAAACGACTTGATCAAAGCGATCTTGTCTATGAAAGTTGATCTACTTTGGAACGGCGGTATTGGTACTTACGTTAAGTCTTCTAGTGAGACTCATACCGATGTGGGTGACCGTGCAAATGACGTGCTACGTATCGATGGCCGTGACCTGAAAGCTAAGGTTGTTGGTGAAGGCGGTAACTTGGGTATGACTCAATTGGGTCGTATTGAATACGCTCTAACGGGCGGTCGAGTTAATACTGACTTTGTCGATAACGTTGGTGGTGTAGATTGCTCGGATAACGAAGTTAACATTAAGATCTTCTTGAATGGCTTGGTGTCTAATGGTGATCTTACCGTTAAGCAACGTAACCAAGTTCTTGAATCTATGGAAGATGAAGTAGGTGAAATCGTACTAGACGACGCTTACTGCCAAGCTGAGTCTATCTCTGTTACTGAGCATCAAGGTGTAGGCTTAGTGAAAGAGCAAATCCGCTTTATCCACACAATGGAAAAAGCCGGGTACTTAGACCGTGGTTTGGAATACATCCCAGATGACGAAACGCTGCTAGAACGTGAGAAGCAGGGCCAAGCACTAACAAGACCAGAGCTATCAGTATTGATCGCTTACGGTAAAATGGTTCTAAAAGAAGATCTTGTGAGTGATGACATTGCGAATGATGAGTTCCATGCTCAACAACTGATGCAATACTTCCCAACAGAGTTACGCCGTAACTACTCTCAGCACATGGATAACCATCCACTTCGTGCAGAGATCATTGCGACTGCGCTTGCTAACCAAATGGTTAACGAGATGGGCTGTAACTTCGTGACTCGCTTGCAAGAAGAGACCGGCGCGAACATTGTTGATATTGCGAATGCTTACGCGGCATCACGTGAAATCTACGGCCTGGGTAAGGTATTGAAGAGCATCCGTGAACTGGACAACATCTCAAGTTCTGAAGCTCAATACGAATTGCTTTACCATGTACGTCGTACGCTTCGTCGTCTAGCACGCTGGTTGCTAAGAAACCGTACCGGTAAACAGTCAGTGAATGCATTGATTGAGCTTTACCAAGGTGATGTCGTCGCAATTACTGAGAAGCTGGATGAAAACCTAGTGGCTTCAGAAGTAGAAGAGCATCAAGCAATGGCTCAAGTATGGATTGACCAAGGTGTAAACGCTGAGCTGGCTAATTCAGTGGCTCGTTTGTCTAGCCTGTACTCAGCACTGGATATATCCACAGTGGCTCGTGAAACAGGTAAAACAGTACAGCAAGCGTCTAAGCTTTACTTCAACCTAGGCGACCGTTTGTCACTGCACTGGTTCTTGAAGCAAATCAATGGCCAAGCTATAGACAACAACTGGCAAGCACTGGCGCGTGCAGCATTCAGAGAAGATCTGGATTGGCAGCAACGCCAGTTAACTGGTCAAGTACTTAACTGTGGTTGTGCTTCAGATATCGATGTGATTAAAGCGCTTGATGACTGGATGGAAAGTAACTCTGTTTCTCTACATCGTTGGGAAAGCATCCTAAACGAATTCAAAGTAGGTTCTGTTCATGAGTTTGCTAAGTTCTCAGTAGCACTGCGTGAATTGATGCTGTTGAATCTAAACTGCATGTCAAAAGACTAGTTACTAGATAAGACGAAAAAGTATAAGGGCAGGCCAAAAGGTCTGCCTTTTTCGTTTCGGTAAAGTGGAAACAATAGGCCTAACGACTTTTGAAGAACAAACTTCGACGCAAACGTTGTTTGTTGTTAAGTGACCTGATGGCTGTACTAAGGTTGAGATTAGAAATGGCTTAATAACTTGAAGAAACGATAACGTTTGCTTAATAATGAACCTCATTCGTTAGCAAACTTGATTATCTTACCCTTACAGACAGTAATAGATTGAATAGTTGGGTAAATAAGTAAATAATAGCGCCCCGTTTACACGGGGCTTTTTTCTATCGGAGGCACAATGCTTTACCGTCTAGCCAGAACTGGCTTTTTCCAACTTGATGCCGAAAAGGCACATGATCTTGCAATTCAAAATTTCAAGCGCTTCACAGGCACACCTATTGATCTTTTGTATCGCCAACAATTACCTCACCGACCTGTAGAGTGCATGGGTCTTACTTTTAAAAACCCAGTTGGCCTTGCTGCTGGCCTAGATAAAAACGGCGAATGTATTGATGCATTTGGCGCAATGGGTTTTGGTTTCGTAGAAGTAGGAACAGTGACTCCGCGTCCGCAAGCGGGTAACGACAAACCTCGTTTATTCCGTCTTGTTGAAGCTGAAGGTATCATCAACCGCATGGGTTTTAACAACCTAGGCGTCGACAACCTTGTTGAGAATGTTAAGAAGTCGAACTACGATGGCATCTTAGGCATTAACATTGGTAAGAATAAAGACACACCAATTGAAAAGGGCGCTGAAGATTACTTGATCTGTATGGAGAAGGTATATCAATACGCTGGTTACATTGCTGTGAACATCTCTTCACCAAACACTCCAGGACTTCGTTCTCTACAATACGGCGAAGCTCTAGACGATCTATTGTCTGAACTTAAAACGAAACAATCTGAACTGGAAGAGAAGCATGGTAAATATGTTCCTCTTGCTCTTAAGATTGCTCCGGATCTAAGCGACGACGAAATTCGCCAAATTTGTGAATCATTGATCAAAAATAAGATCGATGGTGTGATCGCAACAAACACAACATTGGATCGTTCAATCGTTGAAGGTATGAAACATTGTGATGAAGCGGGTGGCCTAAGTGGACGTCCTGTTCAATCTCGTAGTACTGAAGTAGTTCGTAAACTTCACGAAGAGCTGGGTGACAAACTGCCGATCATTGGAGTAGGTGGTGTTGACTCGTATGTTGCTGCAAAAGAGAAAATGATGGCGGGCGCGAAGCTTGTACAGGTTTACTCTGGTTTCATCTACAAAGGCCCAGGCCTAGTTGGCGACATCGTTAAAAATCTATAAGCTGAAAATTGCTTTTATTTTTGAAAAGCGACAATCTGGCATCGTCTTACTAAAAGAGACACTGTAACTCACTGAGTTGTAGAGAAAAGCGATAAGAAAGAGGAATTCATTTCCTCTTTTTTTTTGCCTATTGCTCAGTAAAATTACTGTAATTGAAGGTAATTTTGCGTTTTACCTAATGGAATGGTTCAACAGTGTGAGACGAAATGATGCTTAAACCTAGCGATACATGGAGTTGGTATTACGATGAGCAGCAATGTTCATTAATGCTAAACCTCGGAGAGGATATGATTTTCAAAACGAATCTGGTCCGAAATAAGCTGGTGGACTGCGCGTTTAGAGATAATGAATTCACCGTTGATGACGCATCTTCATACCAAACCTTCAAAGAACAAATTTCTGGCTTAGAACTGTCTGAGCCTCGCCAAGCTGAACTCGCGCTTTATTGCGTGGCAGCAAAGCGCTTCCACAAGCCTGTACAGCCTAAGAGTTGGTTCTTCGACTCACAGGGCGCTGGCCACGAATACCCTCAAGAAGGGGATATCGTACAAATGAATAACGAGCATAGCTTAGGGTATTTCATTGTATTAGAAGTGGGAGAGTGTGCGAGCCTATGTGCATTTGTCGACCTAGAAGAGTTTCTGCTTACACCTTCAAAAGGGTTACGCTTTGGCGACTCGATTAAGGTCATGCACGATAGAATGATAGACGCGAACGCTATTCTTCATCAAACGCACATTGCGATGGTCGGTTAGCCTTCAATCTAGTCCATCATTTCTCAAACACATCGCAACGCATCAACCTGTCAAATCTTCCCCAAAATCGGCTCATTAGCCGATTTTTTTGTGCCTAAAAAACCTCATCCTGATAAATACATCACTGCTTAACCATTTAAATAGTGAACTTACGACTATTTTTTCGCCTTAATTTCTGCCTGTTTTTATCGCCAGAAGTGTAATTTACCCATCTTTATTCCCTGTTTTTGTCCTTTTGTAGCTAACTTTCACCTGCAAACTTCATTTGGTATATACCAATTTTAGGGTGAATATAAATTCACATTGTCGCTTTAACGGGGATTTGCTCATGAATCGTGTTGGTTTGATAAGTCTTATGTTCTAAGGGGATGTGGGTAAGCGATCGCTTCAACACTGTGTGTTTGCTAGCCAGTTAGAAGAAAGATTCAATGAAAAGACGAGTTTAGTGTGATGCTCTAGTAACAAATTCAGGTATAATCGAGCTCATTTTTATCAATAAAAGAGCACTATGAATCAATATCTAGCGGTTACCTCAAATGGCCTTGAGAATTTATTAGTTGAAGAACTAACCCAACTAGGGATTACAAACGCAAAACCTGTTCAAGCAGGTGTTAAATTCAAAGCCACCAATGAGCAAATTTATCGTTGTTGTTTGTGGAGCCGTTTGGCTTCTCGATTTGTACGTGTCCTTTCTGAATTCACTTGTATGGACGACATGGATTTGTACCTATCAACCACTGCGGTTAACTGGGTAAATCAATTCCATAGCTCTAAGCGTTTTGTTGTTGACTTCAATGGTACGAACAACGAAATCCGTAATAGCCAATACGGTGCGATGAAAGTAAAAGATGCGGTTGTCGATTGCTTCGAGAAGAAGTCTTTGCCTCGTCCTTCTATCAGCAAAGAGAACCCAGATGTTCGTATTCACGTTCGTCTACACCGTGATAAAGCGATTCTTGGTGTTGATATGGTGGGTAGCGGTCTTCACCAACGTGGCTACCGTCCAGAATCAGGTCGTGCTCCGCTGCGTGAAACACTAGCTGCTGCAATCCTTCTTCGTAGTGGTTGGGATGCAACGAAACCTTTCTTAGATCCTATGTGTGGTTCAGGTACGTTAGTGATTGAAGCTGCAATGATGGCTGCAAACCTAGCACCGGGTGTTAAACGTCAGAAGTGGTGTTTTGAATCACTAGAAGATTTCGAGCCTGAGCTTTGGGCTGAAGTTAAAGCAGAAGCGAACGTCCAAGGCCGTCGTGGCGTTAAGAAAGTAGAATGTAAGTTCTATGGCTATGACAATGACGAACGCATGATCAAAACAGCGCGTGACAGTGCTCGTCGTGCTGGTGTTGAAGAGTTGATTGAATTCGAAGTAGGTGATGCTGCAAAACTTAAGCGTCCTACCGAGTTTACTGATGGTGTGATTGTTTCTAACCCACCTTATGGTGAGCGTTTAGGTACAGAGCCGGGTCTTATTGCTCTTTACACAGCATTTGGCGCGCAGCTTAAAGCTGAATTTGGCGGCTGTAACGCATCTATCTTCTCTAGTTCAGACGAACTACTGAGCTGCTTACGCATGCGTGCAGACAAACAGTTCAAATTGAATAACGGTGCGTTACCGTGTCACCAAAAGAACTACTCAATTTCAGATCGTCCGATGTCAGAACGTCCAACGGGCGAGCAAGAACAGTTAATTGCTCCTGACTTCGCGAACCGTCTTAAAAAGAACATCGGTAAAATTGGCAAGTGGGCTAAGAAAGAGCAATTAGATTGCTACCGTATCTACGATGCGGACTTACCAGAATACAATGTAGCGATTGATGTATACCCAGGTCATCTTGTGATTCAAGAATACGCAGCGCCTAAAGATGTACCGGAAGAGAAGGCTAAACGTCGCTTAACCGATATCATCCGTGCTTCTATTCAAGTAACAGGCGTAGAAGCAAACAACGTTGTGCTTAAAGTTCGTCAGAAACAGAAAGGCCGTTCTCAATACCAGAAATTGGCTCAAGACTCATCGAACTTAGAAGTGAACGAGTATGGCGTTAAGCTGATTGTTAATCTTCATGATTACCTAGATACCGGGTTGTTCCTAGATCATAAGATCACTCGTCGTCGTATCGGTGAGATGGCCGCAGGTAAGGATTTCCTAAACTTGTTTGCTTATACAGGAAGTGCATCTGTTCATGCTGCTGTGGGTGGTGCTCGTTCTACAACTACTGTTGATATGTCTAATACCTACCTAGAGTGGGCGAAAGAGAACATGGAGCTTAACGGTCGTGTTGGTCGTCAACATCAGTTTGTTCAAGCTGACTGTCTACAATGGCTAGCTAAAGAGCAGGGTTCTTATGATCTGATCTTTATCGATCCACCTACGTTCTCTAACTCAAAGCGTATGGATCAATCTTTCGATGTTCAACGTGATCACATTCAGCTGATGGAAAACCTTAAACGTCTTCTTCGTGAAGAAGGCACGATTGTGTTCTCTAACAACAAGCGTCACTTCAAAATGGACTTGGAAGCTCTAGATGAGTTAGGTCTTAAGGCTCAGAATATCTCAGCGAAGACACTTCCATTGGACTTCTCTCGCAATAAGCACATTCATAACTGCTGGTTGATTACACATAAGTAGTTAAGAGATCGTATAAGGATATATAGTGCTGACTCTCTACAGTACAGAAGGGTGCCATCTATGTGAGATGGCATTCCAACTCACGGAACAGTTAAACATTAGCCATCACGTCAACGTTGTTGACATTGCATTTGATGATGAGCTCTTTTCCCGTTACGGGGTCACTATTCCGGTGCTCAAATTTGAAAGCTCTGACCTTTCTCAAAGCTCAGAGCTTAACTGGCCATTTGGCTTGTTAGAACTTAATGATTGGTTAAAGAAGAATGGCATTACTTACAATTCATAATGGGCAATTAGCGTTTGGTGATCACCCATTATTAGATCGTGCGGACTTCGTGCTGCAAGAAAACGAACGTGTATGTTTAGTAGGGCGCAATGGCGCTGGTAAGTCGACATTGATGAAAATCCTATCTGGAAACATCATCATGGACGACGGTAAGATGCAAATCACGCAAGATGTGGTTGTGTCTCGTCTAGAACAAGATCCACCGCGTAATGAACAAGGTACAGTTTATGACTATGTTGCTGGTGGCCTTGCTGAAATCGGCGAACAGCTGAAGATCTATCATGATCTTCTGGATCTCATCGCGACAGACCCAAGTGAAAAGAATCTAAACCGCCTTACTCGCGTTCAAGAACAACTGGATCATGCTAATGCATGGCGTTTTGAAGATCGTGTAAGTAACGTATTGGCAGCACTTAAGCTGACTGCTGAAACCAAACTGACAGATTTGTCTGGTGGTTGGCAACGTAAAGCGGCACTTGCTCGTGCGCTTGTATGTGACCCTGACGTGCTTCTACTCGACGAACCGACTAACCACTTGGATGTTGCAACCATTGAATGGTTAGAGGGCTTCCTGAAAGACTTCCGCGGTTCAATCATCTTTATCTCGCATGACCGTGCGTTCATTAAATCGATGGCAACACGTATTGTCGATCTTGATCGCGGTAAATTGAGCTCTTTCCCGGGCGATTACGAAAATTACCTTGTTGAGAAAGAAGAGGCGCTTCGTGTTGAAGAAATGCAAAACGCTGAATTCGATAAGAAGCTTGCTCAAGAGGAAGTTTGGATTCGTCAGGGCATCAAAGCTCGTCGTACTCGTAACGAAGGCCGTGTTCGTGCGCTTAAGAAGCTACGTGAAGAACGTTTGAACCGTCGTGAAGTGCAGGGCAAAGCGATTATCCAAATCGACGATGGCCAGCGTTCAGGCAAGATTGTATTTGAAGCTGAGAATCTTAACTTTGGCTTTGAAGGCAAAGAAATTGTTAAGGACTTCAGCTTCAACATCATGCGTGGCGATCGTATCGCTCTGATTGGTCCTAACGGTTGTGGTAAGAGTACGGTACTTAAGCTGCTTCTTGACCAGCTTAAGCCTGATTCAGGTCGTTTGCATTGTGGTACTAAGCTTGAAGTCGCTTACTTTGACCAATACCGCGAAATTCTAGACCCTGAGAAGTCTGTAATTGATAACCTCGCGGATGGTAAGCAAGAAGTGACCGTAGGTGGCCGTGAGCGTCATGCTCTAAGCTACTTACAAGATTTCTTATTCTCTCCAAAACGTGCTCGCACTCCTGTTAAAGCACTATCTGGTGGTGAGAAAAACCGTCTGTTATTGGCGCGTATTTTCCTTAAGTCGAACAACTTGTTGATTCTCGATGAGCCAACCAACGATCTAGATATCGAAACTTTGGAACTTTTAGAAGATTTGCTTGCCAACTATCAGGGTACGCTGCTTTTAGTGAGTCACGATCGTCAGTTTGTTGATAACACAGTGATGACAAGTTGGATCTTTGAGGGTAATGGCGTTATTGAAGAATTTGTTGGTGGTTACCACGATGCTCAGCAGCAAAGAAAGCAAGCATTAGAGTACCGACAGGTTGAAAAGCCATCAAAGCCTGAGAAAGTAGTTGAGGAAACTCCCAAAACTGCGCCAGTTAAGGCTAAACCTAAGAAGTTATCGTATAAGCTACAACGAGAACTAGAAGCGCTACCAATGCGTTTAGAAGAATTGGAAACTCAAATTGAAACTCTTCAGGAAGAAGTCAACGATCCAAGCTTCTTTTCAAAATCTGTAGAGCAGACACAACCAGTATTAGATAAGCTATCTGCAGCAGAGCAGGAGCTTGAAGTTGCTTTTGAGCGCTGGGAAGAGCTCGAGGCACTACAACAGGAAAGTTAAGAAGTAATAATGACTTGTACTAAATTTAAATTAACAACAGTTGCAGCATTAGTTTTTGCTGCAACTAATGCCAATGCTGCGCTTTACAAGGTCGTTGAAGTCACTCCTTCAATTACAGGTGCCTCTGAAATCTATGGTGTGGCGATTCAACCTGGTGTTGCGACAGACGGAACGAATGAGCTTGCGTTAGGTTGCTTCGATTCAGCTGCAACCAACTGTACCGATAGTGCATTTAAACTTGCTGGTGAGACTCGCGATACGCTTGAAGCGGTAAGTTATCGTGAAGAAGTACCATTCGCAATGGATGCACCATTTCAGTACATTCAAGAGCGTGATGATTTCGAAAACTATTGTTATCGAGAGCTGAGATATTCTACATGTGAAAGTTGGGCTGAAAACCGTTGGAATGACACTTGGAGTAAGGAAAGAAATGACCTTACTCATGTCAATGCGAAAGCCTTTGTTGAAGGTGGCGAAACCTTTGATAGCCGCAATACGGTAATTAACTCGCTTTATATAAACGATGCCGATGAAGTTGAGCCTTTGGGGGTTAAATCTGAAGGTGGTATTCGTAATAACGCGATGTTCACAACTACACCAAATGGGCCAACAGGCACTTCGGAAACTCGTGCATGGCACGCTATCAAAGCAAGTAACGACAAAGTTTACAATGTAGGTAGTGTATCTACGGAAGGAGCTAAAACGGATACGTCAGATACAACGTTTAGTTCAAAGGCGGCTATTTGGGATGGCACAATAACGAAAGAGATCGACTGGATTAGATCTGGTAACGCTCAACAGGGCGATTATTTTGCCCAAGGCAGCATGCGTTCAATTGTTGAATCGGACTCTCTTTTTTATGGTGTAGGCTATAATACTGCTGATGGAAACGGCGATCTACAAGATATGAATGCAAGTGTCTTTGTGAGTACTTCACTCGATCTCGCTACGGCAACGTGGACAACTACACAAATTAGCGGTGCAGAGGTTAAGTCTGGTTCATCTAACGATGATGCTAGATACAGTAACTCAGTAGCAACCGATATTAACGACAACTTGTTTGCAGTTGGATATTCAAAACGTAACGGTTATGTTCCTGAAAATGGTAGTGCCGGTAATAAGCCTTTTATTGTAACGGATGCTAAAAACCCAACAGCAACGTATTTGTCTGGCGGTATCTTCTTCAGTGGCTCAAGCGGTGAAGCTAAAGCGGTAAATAATTACAATGAACTTGTTGGCCAGATCGATGCGGAAACGACGCGTGAAGTCGATGGCAGCGAAAGAAGACATAGAGGCTTTATTTACCCTTACGATCTCCCGTCTTCAACTGATGAACGCCGTGTTGATATTTTTGGTGGTAAAGCATGGTGGTTAGATGACTTAACAAATGATGGTGATGCGTCTAGTCACAATAACCAATTTAGAATCATTGATGCGACGGATATCAATGATGCTGGCGTGATTTCAGCAACGGCTATCAAATGTACAGTCGACGGTAATGATAAGCCTTATGACACAACATCACACAACTCATACTGTGGTGGTGCCTCATCTAACGCAGTCGAAAAGGTTGTAGCTGTTAAGCTTATCCCAATCAAGGGAGCAAGGTATGACACTGGCTCTGACATTGATAGCGTAGTAACTCGTAGCACCGACACCGAGAAAGTTGAGCGCCAAGGTGGTAGCCTAGGTTGGTTAACTTTGACTGTGCTTGGTCTATTAGGGTTCCGCAGAAAATTTAAATAATTTTATCTCTTGAGCCCGAGTTCACAATTCTGAACTCGGGCTTTTTTTCGCCTTGAGAAAAGTGAAAATTTGACCGATTCTTAAAGTTGGAGTCACAAAAACTCCGTAAAGTTGTAATCATTGTATGTTAGTAAATGGAACACCCGTATGAGGACTGCACTATGAAGAGACAAAAGCGTGATCGACTAGAACGAGCACAATCTCAAGGCTACAAGGCTGGTTTAAATGGACGGTCGCAAGAAGCTTGCCCATATAGCCAAATGGATTCTCGGTCTTATTGGTTAGGTGGATGGCGTGACGCCAAAGATGACAAGCAATCAGGTCTCTATAAGTAGATAGGGCGTAAAGAATTCAAGGTCAGGGCTCCATTGTCTGTTGATTACAACGGCTGGAGCCTTGTTAGTTTCAGACGAGTGATAAGCTCCCCAGAGCTATAAAGTATTATAGTTTCGCTATCATAAGCGTATCGCTGGTGGATTTATCCTGTTTCAAGCTTAATACGGGATACTTTAATGCACTATAACTAAATTTATTGGAACGAAAATAAAGCAGCCATGGGCTGCTTTACTAAAAATCTAACTATTAGATTAGAATGCTGACGTATCTTGGAAAAGGCCAACTTTCAAATCTTTAGCAACGTAGATCTCTTTACCATCAACAAGTACGCGACCATCCGCAAGGCCCATAACTAGACGACGGTTAACAACACGCTTCATGTGGATCTCGTAAGTTACTTTTTTCGCTGTAGGCAGAATTTGACCAGTGAATTTCACTTCGCCAACCCCTAGAGCACGACCTTTACCTTCGCCGCCAACCCAACCAAGGTAGAAACCAACCAGCTGCCACATTGCGTCAAGGCCTAGACAACCAGGCATTACAGGGTCACCTGGGAAGTGACAATCGAAGAACCATAGGTCAGGAGTAATATCCAGCTCAGCAAGAACTAAACCTTTACCGTAATCACCTTCAGTTTCAGACATCTTAGTGATGCGATCCATCATTAGCATGTTCGGTGCTGGTAGTTGAGGGCCTTGTGGCCATAGTTCGCCTTGGCTTGATGCTAGAAGCTCTTCGCGAGTGTAAGAATCACGTTTGTTTTGCATTATCAATTACTCCGATTTTTGATAGGTGCATATTAGTGAACAGGTGTACGCTAAACAAGTCCGATCAGTACTAGACAAACCAGTTTTTAATGCGTCCAACGATTCCAATAGGGTGCTCATGTCTTTCAAAGTTTTCAATACGTTCCGCGATTTTACTCAGAACGCTTTCTTGTTCATCGTCTCTAAATGGTTTGTTCATAATGAGAGGAATTGCTTCGTCTACATTAGACACAGACCAAATATGGAATTCTTCATTCTTAATGCTTTCAATAAGGTCAGGCTTTAGTGCAAGATGCCTTAAGTTCGATCTTGGAAGGATCACACCTTGTTCGCCTGTTAAGCCGTTGTGCTTACACACATGGTAGAAGCCTTCGATTTTCTCGTTTAGCCCGCCAACAGCTTGCACACGTCCAAATTGGTCAACTGCACCTGTAACCGCAATTTGTTGATTGATAGGGTATTCAGACAAAGCACTAACCAGAGAACACAACTCCGCAAGAGAAGCACTATCGCCATCTACTTCGCAGTAAGACTGCTCAAATACTACGGAAGCTGCGTATGGTAATGGATCTTCAAGGTTTAGTGCGCTGCTCACAAATGCTTGCATGATCATCATGCCTTTAGCATGAAGATTACCACCCAGCTCGGCTTTGCGCTCAACATCGGCAATATCACCATCACCAAAGTGAATAACACAGGAAATTCGTGCAGGTTCACCATACGATATTGGGTGCCCCGGTACATCGATGACCGTCAATCCATTAACTTGACCAACTTGTTCACCTTCAGTTTCGATAATGACTTGGCCATCACGAATATCATCAAGGGCGCGTTCTGGTAGATAAGATTCACGGTTGTATTTGTGCTGTTGAGCTTGCTGGATATGGTGAATATCAATCTCACCATTGTCGGCTTCAATCAAAGCTTCGTTCAATAACGCGTTGTGCCAAATAGGGCACAGTGGGATATAGCTTTGATCTTCGGTTTCTCTTGCTCCGGCAGTAAGAATGCCAGTCAACGCTTGTTGCGTGATGTTTGGTAATTCATAGCGTTGTTGAAGCCACTTAAGGTAACCAAGATATTGAGTCAGAGTGTCTTCTGAGAGCTTAATGTCCTGTTCAATTTCGCTGAATAGGCAAAAACCGGTTTGAATATCGCTGTCTAGGTAATCAAGGTCACCTAGTTGAGCTCTGTCTCCAACTACAATTAACTTAATATTGTAAGTAAGAGGTAAGGTTGGCGACTGATTCAAGTGTTCAGGGTTACTGCTGATAGGCTCTACAGCTTCACCAAGCAGCGCAGATTTAAGCAGTAACCAGCTTCCTGGGTTTGCCAAGATCAGGTTTGCTGAAACGATCAGATAACCGTTGTTTGCTCTAGCCAGTAGGCCAGGTTTTGTCGCAATAACCTTACCGTCTTTCGATTGAACTTGGTCAAATAGAGAGGCAGCATTTAAAGACTCAGTTTTGATAACCGGCAGAGTGTGATCATCTAAAGCAGTGACTAGAGATTCAACAATCATTTGACGATAGATTGAATTGTCCGGAGCATTTACCAGTAAAACGCGCGAAAGGTTAGACAAGCGAACAAAGCGGGTTAGCGCATCTTTGAATCTATGTTGAATATCTGAAAACGGGAAAGGCGAGATGTCAGGGAATTGCTCTAATTGAGCGCTATATTCGTCGTACTGAGGCGTAACATGTCGCCAATCTACTTGAGTCATTTAAGTTTCTGATTATGATAATGAGGTAGGGAGTATATAGAAAAACCGATCTCGCTTGTAGCTCTATGTGGTAGTTACTAATCACTAAGCTAATATAAGTATGATCTTGGTCTATTCTTTCAAGACAATAATTGTGAAATAACCCATTCTGGGTTACGCTGTCACTAGGATTAACTCTCGAGATTAGACATGAAATATCAGCAACTTGAAAACTTGGAATGTGGTTGGAAATGGAACTATCTGGTCAAAAAGTGGAAAGAAGGTGAATCGATTACTTGCCATATTGATTCAAGTGAAGCTGACGTTGCTGTTCAAGCCTTATTGAAGCTGGAACACCAGCCTACGGGTGTTCTTGAGTGGATCTCTAACAACATGTCTCCTGAGCTCGATAACAAGCTTAAACAAGCGATCAGAGCTAAGCGAAAACGCCACTTCAATGCTGAACAAGTTCATACAAAGAAGAAATCAATCGACCTTGATTACCGTGTATGGGAAAAGCTATCTCAACGTGCGAACGAGCTAGGTTGTACGCTCTCAGATGCCATCGAGTATTTGGTTAGCGAAGCGTCTCGTAGTGAGCAGGCCAGCAAGACGGTGACTAGCCTCAAAGAAGACTTAAGCAAGCTCCTTTCTGACGATAAATAACCATCAACAGTAGTGGTGACATTATGATGTACGTAATCTTAATCGGTGCGGTATTAGTTTTTTGGTTAGTAGCAGTCGATCGACCGGTATTGAAAATTAAATTTAGCGACGGGGCGATCGAACAAGTTAAAGGGCATCTTCCACCGAGCTTTAAGCACAACCTTCAAGAGATTGGTCATAACAATATCTTTAAAGGCGAGCTAAAAGTGTATGCAAAACGTTCTGGTTACAATCTCAAGTTCACTAAAGATGTTCCTAAAAACGTACAGCAACGTATTCGTAACGTGTTCCCGCATAATGGTTTTAAGTCTAAAGGCTCAAAGAAAGCGTAATCGTTGAGAGTTACGCGTTAGCTGGTCAATCCTCATACTAAGTTAATCCTTCATTTCTCTTAAATCTCCGCATACTGTTCTCACCCTCAACAAAGAGAGAGCAGTATGAGATATCTAGTATTACTATTATGTTTTTTATCCCCAGTCGCTTTTCCCGACGATGCATTGGTTAATCCTGTAGCTAAAAAGATAAAAGTCACCGTCATGAAAGGGCTCAACAAGAGTAATGTTGATTTCGAGGGTTATTGCGATCTGATGATTGAGATGAAGCACTCTAAAGGTTATGCAAGAATCAAAAAGGTGAGAACGTCTGGAGATAGTAAAGTTTGCAAGCAGGCGAAAAAACACCTACCGACGAAGAAAAGGTTCAAATACAGCTTTCCAGAAAAGTATATCCGGCTACATATCACACACTAGCCACTCTCAACGCACTATAACTAAATATCCTTAATTTTATTGAAACAATTTCGTGAACCAATCTCTAATTTCTATTAATATTAGTTTTGTTATAAAGGCAGGATATGCCGATACAAGAGCATTTACGGCAAAGGAAAGTCACGGTTGTTGTTAGCAAATAAAAGTTATACCCCTGAAGTAGTTGAGATCTCAAGGAAGGTCTCAATCAATGTTGAAGCTCGCTTTAATCGATGGTTAATCTCACCTGAATATAAGCTCGCACAATCTACAGTAGACACGTTACTAAGTTTGGAAAATAGGTATTGTGATAGTGTCATATTTGATGAATCTGACCGCATATCTCACAATCAACGTATTTTATTGCGCTGCGAGCAGGATAGAGTCAATGCTCATCGTGAAAAAGTCGACGCGAAGCAACAAACCTTACGATACGTTATCGATGATGTCAGCAATGCCGCTTCTGCGCTAATGCTTGAGAAGCTTCAAGGTACCTTAATAAGTTCGTTGTTTTCAGACTTACCCGATTACAATCAGTTCGCTAGTGTTGCGTATTCGCCATCTTTAAACTTTTCCAAACTCCATGAAATATCCGCGAAAAGTAGGCCATTGAGCTCAAGTTTAATCGAGTTTGTTTCCAATCAAGAGTTTGCAGATAAATATGGAAAGAAATCTAAGGTAATTCTCGATCCAAAAGTTGCAGCACGACAAATAGGAATAGAAAATTGTCGTTTATTGTTCCCATTGTTAATGAGTCAACAGCTGATTAAGTGGAATGATGGCAACATTAAACACATCACACCTAAGGTTTGGCAACACTTGGTCGTGACGTCAAATGCGACTCGAATTCGACTTCAAGAAACGTCGGTTAAAGATCCTAACGTAGGCATTTTACTTGGTGTGTTGAGAGTTCTGCCTTTGTTTTTAATTTGTAACCACTTTTCTTCAACGTTTGAAGACGCATTGGTAAAAACGATGCTTGGTTATCGTGAAGCAAGTGACAAGCATGACGAATATTATGCTTGTACTGAGGTGATGCCAAACACACAGTTTCTTGAATCAATGGTCGAGCAGCTAGAGCTTAAGCTACTAAAAAACCTCGTTGAATTTATAGATTGGAGCCCTGGAAATCAGTTCATCAAGAGGGCACTTCTAGAGGAAGTGAATGACATTCCAGTACTTGAGCGAACGGTTTATGGTGCAGCTTTGGCTCAAGGTAGAAAATATTCTGTTTTCGAGGCGTTAGATAATAGTGAACTATTTAACGTTAAGCACCGACCTTATTGGTTTTCAACTGTTCAAATGTCTATCGCGACGATTGAGCAGATGCAAGATAAAGGATTGGGAAAGCTTACGGTGAACATGTAATAAAAAGAGAGAGTCTCATTAATGTCGCTCTCTTTTTTGTTGCGCTGTAACTTTATGTGAATGTCTTGTTTTGGCGCTAAACAGTAGGATTACACTCTACTTAACTGACCACTTCGAAGGTAAACGACTCTTGCTTTGCTATTGCGTGTTTAACAGGGATACCAAGGCGCTGGCAAGTCATCAGAACTTTCAATTTCCTGTCGGCAGGAGCGTGCTCTGACAGAATCACCGAGCTTAGGCACTCTCTATTAAGGTAGAGTTTATTTCCGATCATCTCGTCATCAGGTAATACCCAGCGGTATTCCTTTTCATAACGCCAATTAGAATGCTTAATTTTGAATATCTCAGCTCCCAGTCTTGATGTTTGTAAACCTCTTAGCGATGCCGGGCGGAACATATTCGGTTCGTCTTCATACTGGACTTCAAAACAGTTGAGATTGGCCTAGCCGTTATAGCAGTTGAGATCATACTCGATACACATGCCTTTAAAGTTGTCACCATACTGCGACCATAGTATTGGGTGGTCGTTCGACTGAGAGAAACACATGATCTTAAAGTTTTGTTGAAGCTCTTTGTTGAATACGTGGTTAGATTCAAAAGGGTTATTAAAAGTTTTAGCGTAATCAAACCACAACGAACACTCGGAAATAGATTGTATGTTTCTGTCGTGGAGCGATCTGAACTTATAAAGTTTAGGCAACATATCAAACACCTAGTTTACAAAATTGCCTGATGTTAACACTTTAATTTATTTTTAAGGATTGAATGCATAGCATTTGATTGCTTAATCACCAAATTTATTCATATAACTGTTTGATAGATCAAAATTTAAACACGAAATAGTAGCCTGTTAAAGTGGTTTATTTTGCATAAAGGCTAAGCTTTCAAGTTGTAGCTTTTTAGGAAGATACAACGTAACTTGTTGGATTGCTCGGAAGTTTTAACAACTCCTTCTTGAGGCTGAAACTAGCTACAGCCCAGAAAGGCCAAAAATTGATGGCATACGGCCTTACCAATGAGAGTGCGATAGTGTGTTTAACGCTTTATCTAGCGATGACGTAAGTCGATTGGTCTGACACGTCTGTTGATGCAATGCCGAAGTGCGCTAACGGACAATTGATTTAGGTGTCAGTGTTTTATCTGAAGATATTAATGCCACAGCGTTTGCCCTTTTAAGTGTGAAGGATCACGCGGTAACTTACGTAATGTGAATTCATCTCTGAGATAAGATTTAGCGAAGTTCTTTCGCTTCTTTCCCAATGCTGGCAAGTCGCCTAACACTTTAACAATACCTTTAACTTCCAGTGAATCAAAACTATAGCCTTGATCAAGAAGGAGCTCCAATACTGGATAGAGCTTTTTATATACCCGAGTTGCTTCAGCTTTTGAATCTCGTCTTACTTTTCTCTTCGCCTGCAATGAATCGAGTAGAGAGAGCCTTCCCAACATGCCAAGTATATTGGATACATTAATTATGACGTTCGTAACGTAGATACTTAGAACGAGTTCGATGCAAAAGATAACGTAGTACTCAGTAATAAATATTTGGTCACTGTACAGGATGACCGGGTAAACATTCTCTAAGATCGTCATGCCAACAAAACTAACACCGATCAAGATTCGATAATTAGAACTGATAACGTCCACATTAGTGAATCGTAAGAACAAACAAATAATGGCAACGTATGTGATAAACGCAGAAACAAAGGAGATGACTTGCTCACCAGTACTCGCCACCATTAGGTCAACATTAAAGAAAGTAGATCCAATGATTAGTAGTGCGCATAAGATAATTGCTTGCTTTTGGTCATTGTTTGTTTGCAAAATTTTGGCTCCGATTTAATACAGCGACGGAGTATAGATGAAACTTGCAACTACTTTTATATCATTGATTTAAAATGGTTATTTTGACTGCCTGATTGGTGGTATTGATTGGTTCATTGAATCGAGAAACCGTGTTTTTGATAGGACTCGTTCTTTGCTACATAAAAATAAATGCTCATACCAACTCTATCAGGAGGGCTTAAGCTAACTTGACGGCCACAAACGTCCATTGTAATAAGCATCCGGATAATTCCTAAGCAGACCAATATAGGTAAGCTTAGGAGGACATTTTAATCTAGCTCAAAAGTGACATTACTATCTGGGGCTTACATATTAACTGCGTATTATGTGTATTATGTTAAATGGTGTTTGGTATTTATAAGGCAGGTATCTTTGTGCGATGCCCTGCCTCTTGTTTATCTACCAAATCGATGTTCTATTTAACAGTAAGGCTATTTACCATAAAATACCTAATAAACATATTTCCTAATCTTCGATTAAGAATACGTTTATTAGACTTCAAGCATTAATCGATCAATTGCTTCTGTGATCTCTTTAGTTCTTACTGGCTTGGTCACGAAATCATTCATGCCGACATCTAAGCACGAACATTTGTCTTCTACTGATGTGTGTGCTGTTAGCGCAACGATTGGTGTTTTGATGTTTGCGTCTCTCATGTATTTGGTTGTGGTTAATCCATCCATGACCGGCATCGACACATCCATTAAGATAATGTCTATTGATTCGTTGCCTCTTTCAATAAAGCCAATCGCTTCTTCACCATTACTTGCGATGAAAACCTCGTGGCCTTGTCTTGTAAGGATTAACTTTATCACCATTTGATTCGTTGGATTGTCTTCGACAACTAACACTGAATAACGGCTTCTTAACTCTCGTGAAGATTCGTCTTCTTTGTTAGCCAGATTATTCGTAACTCTAGTAAGCACTGGCAACTGTACTTCGAATTTGGAGCCTTTTCCAGGCTCACTCTTTACCGATATGCGCCCGCGCATCAGTTCAACCAGTCTTTTAGTGATGGCCAAGCCTAAACCTGTGCCACCAAATCTACGTGTGATTGTGCTATCAGCTTGCACAAATGGACTGAACAGCGACGAAAGTTGTTGCGAGCTAATGCCAATCCCTGTGTCTTCCACCATTATATAGAAAGAGCTCTGCTGGTACTTTATAGAAACATGGACATGCCCACGCTCAGTGAACTTAATCGCGTTACCGATCAAATTAAATAGGATTTGTGCCAAGCGACTTGGGTCGATGTAATGAAGTTCACCTTCAGGGATATCGCTAGTTACTGTTAGCGGCAAACCTTTATCGTCTGCTGTCTTCTTTTGTTCAGACAATACAAAAGTTACAGTGTCTCTTACGTTGCTCCATTGAGGAGCCAACGAGAAACACCCAGATTCAATCTTAGAAAAATCCAATACGTCACTGATAATTGCCAGCAATAGCTCAGATGATGTGCTCATATTAAGCAGTATAGACTGTTGTTCTTCGTTCAATGATGTGGATTTTAGGGTGTCTATTAGGCCAATTATGGCATTTAGCGGTGTTCTTAATTCATGACTCATCATCGCGAGGAATTCAGACTTGGCCTTGTTGGCTCTTTCTGCGTCTTTTCTTGCTGTGACAAGCTCTGCGGTACGTTCTCGAACGGTTGCTTCAAGCTTTTCTTTGTTCTCAATATCGAAAACAGCACGCTCTATCAACGGTCGAAAACGGTTTAGTGTGGCCTTAGTTTCAATACTAAAGTGCTTGGTATTCGAGTGGATAAAGATGATGACGGATTGTGTTAGTCCGCTATCGATACCAGTAATTAGAACAGAGTTGATTTGATCGAGGATAATGGGATGTAAGGAATTGAATTCACCCAGAGACTTGGGTTCAAAAAGGATGGCGCATTCTCCATTGATCACTCGAGATAACTTGCCACAATCACTCCAATTCATCTGTTCGAAGACTTTGTTATTGCTTAGCAGGGTTTTGAAACTGCCTTCGTTCCCTACCCTTGATACCACGATAAAGTCATCAAACTTAATGTATTTTTTGAGCACGAACTCGAGACTGGAGAATATCTCAGATATGTTACTTGCCTTACTGATCGCAGAGATGGTTGATAAGATCACCCTGTTCTCTTCAGCCAGCTTTCGCTCACGGGCTTTTAGTTTTTGCAGTTCAATACGTGCTTCTTGCAGCGCTTCTTGACCTTCAGAACCCATTACTTTTTCAACCTATAAAACGTTGCAGACGATACCATTAAATTCCCGTGTGCATTCTCGCCACCAGAGAGCCTGCCTTGTTCACCAAACGTAAACGGACATATGTATGGGAGCCCATTAAGTGCTTGATTTATTTGGTCACAAACCTCATCCATATCTTGTTTAAGGTTCAACATTGGGCCTGCACAAAAGATATTGATCGCCCCTAGTTTCTCTTCAAGATCCATGTCGTTGTAGTATGAGGAGTGAATGATATTCGCGGCGCGGCTAATCAACTGCTGCTTAGACCCTTGCATCAGGTAGATGGTGTCGCCTTCACTGATGTCTGTGAACAGCTCAATCCCATTACACTCCGTCTCTCTGATCGAATGAGATAATTTGAAATATGGGTAATCGTAAGAAGAGCCGACTTTCCTGCCTAATGGGTAGACTGACGACTTTTCGAATATGTAGCCATCATCACTGCCATCTAAGTGGAAATTAGTCCATTCGTTGTAAACGGTGACGGCTGGCCTGTGGTCTATCTCCAACAAAATTCGGTTTCTTACTTTGGTCACGGTGCCTGAATACCGCGTAGGCGTATGACCCGCGCTGAAAGAGGAATAGATGGACTGAGACGCAAACACTACCGTTAAAGACACACCATTTATAGACAGCGACTCTTCGGTGAAGATACTCCAATTTCCGGAAACCTGGTTGTCTGCAGCACTGCCACCAATAATTGGCACTTCAGTACCAAATTTCTTATCGATAGCCGCCATCACCTTTTCTTCGTTACCCGGTGTGGAATGCAGCAAGATAAGATCAGGAATTTCACCTTCTCGGTTGGCGTTCTTGAGTGCTTTGTCTATCGCGCTGAAGGTACTGCGGTCTATGGAGTCGCTGAAATGTTCGATTCCCGTACCATAGGCGTTGATCCCCGAGTCATGAATAATGAGGACGCCAATGACTGGACCAGAATGAAAACCAGTTTCGGTCATAATGCCGTGACAAGTAGTACAGCCATGTATGGGAGTGTTCGGGAGAGCATCTACGAAATATCTCTGCACAGCGAGTGTCGAATACTCTTCTGTGCAGTAGCAAATAAGACAAGCAATATCGTCAGGGTTTTCCACCCCGCTGAGCAACTCATCTACTGCGATTTTATCGTCTAGGGAGTAAGAGACTTTTGATAGAAATTTCATAGATTCTGGGTAACTTTATTAATGCTCTCTTTATAACACTTTAATGCATTGTGTTTCACTGATTTGGTACATGTTTCTATCAAAAGAACCGAGGTGTGCCCCAGTTTCTCTCTGTTACTCCTTAGAAAGGTTTACAGAAAACGTGCTCACCTGTTGTGGAAATGTAACCGTTATTGAGGAGGTCTTATCACTAGTTTGTAACAGCCAATTTGATGGTCCTTTTTCTTCCAGAATTCCGCTTTCATTATAGCTAATGATAAATTTGCCAGTTTTAGATGTTTCGATCGAATACCCTAGGTTATTGCTTGAAACTGAAACATTATGATTATCAATACCAAATTTACAAGGTTTTGAAACTATACAGTTTGCTGTTTCGTTATTATCGTATGTTACTGTTCTCCAAGTAAATGCAGCTATTAAAATAACCAACATGACGATAATTTGAACAAGCCTGCCTTTTGTTAGCTTTTGTGCCGCCATTATAATCTTTACTCCTTGTTACAAAGTTCAAAGTTTTTAAATAAAAATCCAATTCCAGACCAAGCGTAAGGTTACTACTCTGTCATTGATTTGTTAATTCAAGTATAGTGTCGCGTTGAAAATGCCACTTTTTTTAAAAATCAGCAAGTGGAAATAAAGCCCTGAATAGGCTGAATTTCCTTTTCTAATTTGGGTGGCATTACGACGTGAGTCGTGTTGGAAGTAAAGTGTAGTAAATAAGAAATTGGAAGCATGCAAATGAGCCAAGAAAAGCAGCTTGAACAAAACTACAACTATACGGTCGTCCGTCAATTTACCCTAGTTACAATTTTGTGGGGTATTGTCGGTATGGGCGTTGGTGTTTTGATTGCCGCTCAATTAGTTTGGCCACAGCTAAACTTTGATACGCCGTGGTTGACGTACAGTCGTTTACGTCCCCTGCATACTAATGCGGTTATTTTTGCGTTCGGTACAAGTGCGCTGTTTGCAACATCATATTATGTTGTACAACGTACCTGTCAGACGCGTCTCTTTGGTGGCCCTCTCGTAGCCTTTACCTTTTGGGGTTGGCAAGCGATTATCCTGTCCGCTGCAATTACTTTACCGTTAGGTTTAACCTCTGGTAAAGAATACGCAGAACTTGAATGGCCAATCGATATTGCTATTACTCTTGTGTGGGTAGCTTATGCGGTCGTGTTCTTCGGAACCATGATTAAACGTAAGACATCGCACATTTACGTAGCAAACTGGTTCTTCGGAGCCTTCATTATCACGGTTGCCGTGTTGCACATCGTTAACAGCCTAGCTGTTCCTGTCTCTGCGTTTAAATCGTACTCGATTTATTCCGGAGCGATCGATGCAATGGTGCAATGGTGGTACGGACACAATGCGGTAGGCTTCCTATTGACAGCTGGTTTCCTAGGCATGATGTACTACTTCGTTCCTAAACAAGCTGGTCGCCCTGTTTACTCTTACCGTTTGTCGATTGTTCACTTCTGGGCTCTCGTGTCTCTGTATATCTGGGCTGGTCCTCACCACCTACACTACACTGCACTTCCTGACTGGACTCAATCTCTAGGTATGGTTATGTCTTTGGTTCTGTTTGCTCCATCTTGGGGTGGCATGATCAACGGTATTATGACTCTATCTGGTGCGTGGCATAAGCTTCGCTACGACCCAATCCTACGTTTCCTAATCGTTTCTCTATCATTCTACGGCATGTCGACTTTCGAAGGCCCAATGATGGCAATCAAAACGGTTAACGCACTATCTCACTACACGGACTGGACTATCGGTCACGTTCACTCTGGTGCGTTAGGTTGGGTTGCAATGGTTTCTATCGGTTCGGTTTACCACTTAGTTCCTAAACTATTTGGTCAAGAGCGTATGTACTCTGTATCCCTAATCAATGTTCACTTCTGGTTAGCAACGATTGGTACGGTTTTCTACATTGTAGCAATGTGGATCTCTGGCGTGATGCAAGGTCTGATGTGGCGTGCAGTTAACTCTGACGGTACATTAACTTACAGCTTCGTTGAATCTGTAGAAGCGTCTTACCCGTTCTACTTTGTACGTTTCTTAGGTGGTTTCATCTTCCTATCTGGTATGTTCTTAATGGCATACAACACGTACAAAACTGTTTCTGCACCTAAAGATAGCCTTAAAGCTATCCCTCAACCGGCTTAAGGAGATTTAGAATGAGCTCAAATTCAAATAATCGCCATGAGTTGGTAGAGAAGAATGTTGGCCTACTAGCGATTCTTATCGTTATTGCTATCAGTTTTGGTGCTTTAGTAGAAATTACCCCGCTTATTTTCCAAAAGCAGACTACTGAACCTGTAGAAAACCTACGTGTTTACTCTGCTCTGGAAATGGAAGGTCGTGATATCTACATTCGCGAAGGTTGTAACGTATGTCACAGCCAAATGATTCGTCCTTTCCGCTCTGAAACTGAACGTTACGGTCACTACTCTGTAGCTGGCGAAAGTGTTTGGGAACACCCATTCCTATGGGGTTCTAAGCGTACTGGTCCTGATCTAGCGCGTGTTGGTGATCGTTACTCTGATGAGTGGCACCGTGTTCACCTTATCGACCCTCGCGAACTTGTTCCTGAATCAAACATGCCTGGTTTCCCATGGCTTGCTGAGAATGTACTTGATGGCAAATTGACTAAACAGAAGCTTGAAATCTTCCGTAATCAATTTGGTGTTCCTTACACAGACGAACAAATTGCTAACGCTAAACAAGATGTTGAAGGAAAAACAGAGATGGATGCAATCATCGCTTACCTTCAATCGCTTGGCCACGCAATGAAATAAGGAATAATTATGGACATTATTACATTTCAAAGTGTTTGGACTGTTACTGTTTTTGCTTGTTTCATCGGCATCGTTTGGTGGGCTTTCGGTAAAAATCGTAAGTCGCGCTTCGACGAAGATGCAAACCTAGTGTTCGCTGATGAAGCACCTGCGAAAGATAAAAATCAAGGAGTGACGAAGTAATGAGTACATTCTGGAGTATTTGGGTAACAGTAATCACAATCGGTACATTGATTGGCTGTGCAGCCTTACTTCGTTGGTGTTCCAACGATAAAACAGGTGTAGAAGAAGGTCAGGATATGGGCCATGAATACGATGGTATTCGTGAGCTTAATAACCCGCTACCTAAATGGTGGACATACCTTTTCGTTAGCACAATTGTGTTTGCAGCTGTTTATCTAGCTCTATACCCAGGCCTTGGCAACTTTAAAGGTCTACTAGGTTGGACGAGTTCAAACCAAACAGTTCGTAGCGTAGAAGAGTCTCGCTCTGCAATCGCTGCTGCGCAAGCAAACAAACAGTTAGACGCATACGCGAAAGAACTTGATGATGCTGACACCTACTTTGGTGAAGCTTTCAGAAAGCTAGCTCACGACGAAAACGGTCTACGTTCTGTCCCTGACATTGCATCAGATGCCGATGCAATCAAAGTGGGCCAACGTTTGTTCCTACAAAACTGTTCTCAGTGTCACGGCTCTGATGCACGTGGTCAGAAAGGTTTCCCGAACCTAACTGATGACGCATGGCTATATGGTGGTGAACCACAAGCTATCGTTACTACCATCATGCATGGTCGTGTCGGTCAAATGCCAGGTTGGAAAGACGCTCTTGGCGAAGAAGGCGTAAAAGAAGTAGTTAGCTACACGCTTAGCCTTTCTGGTCGTAGCGTAAACGCACGTGAAGCAGAGGCTGGTAAAGCTCGCTTTGTAGTGTGTGCAGCGTGTCACGGTACTGATGGTAAGGGTAACCCTGCTGTTGGCGCCCCTGACCTGACTGACCGCGACTGGCTATTCGGCGATTCTCGCGCTGATGTGACGGAAACAGTCATGTACGGACGTTCTGGTGTAATGCCGGCTTGGAAGGACATCCTCGGTGAGGATAAGGTTCAGCTCGTCTCTGCCTACGTCTGGAGCCTCAGCAACTCAGATAAAGAGTAACATAATAATAACAGCCCCTTCTTAAGGGGCTGTCTTTCTTTTACAGTTATAACCTTAAGTGTTTGTAAAAATTAGTTTTATTTCATTGTATATATTGAGAATAATAATATGGAACAACCTTGGTATAAGCAGTTTTGGCCGTGGTTTTTGATCTTCCTAACCGTTGGCGTTTCTATGCTAACATTGGTTCGAGTCGCGATACTTACCAACCATTCAGTTAACGTTGTCACTGAAGATTACTATAAAAAAGGTAAAGGTATTAATGTCGACATTTCGAAAGTAAATGTTGCTAAAGAGCTTGGCTTATCAGCTTCAGTTAGCGAGAAAGGTAACTCAGTTATCATTACTCTCGACAAAGGCAAACTAGACCACTTCCCTGCTATTAGCGCAATGTTCGTGCACCGAACGCTGCCTGACCGTGATTTTACTCAGCTACTGACCGCTGATGCGAGAGGCAACTACACGTTGACTCTGGATCATGAAATGCAAGGTCCATGGTTTATCGAGCTTTCTCCGCATGATTCTGAATGGTTAGTGCAAGGTCGCATGAACTTCCCTATTGATACTCCTACTCAACTAACGAACTAAATCTTATGTGTGAATCCTGTTATCACTGCGGTGAAGATGTACCAGCGGAAACGGATTTTAAAGTAGAAATCTTAGGATCGGTGCGACCTATGTGTTGTCCGGGTTGCGAAACCGTAGCCCAGACAATCGTTGATAGCGGTCTGGTCTCTTACTACCAATATCGTACCGCTCCAGCTGAAAAAGCGGATCTCGTGCCAGAGCAACTTCTGGCACTCAGTCATTACGACAACGAAGATGTTCAATTGGAGTTCGTCCGTAACTCTGAAAACACCTCTGAAGTGACATTGTCACTAGAAGGTGTCTCTTGTGCTGCTTGTGCTTGGCTTATTGAAAAGCAAGTCTCTTCAAAGTTAGGGGTTGTTAGTATTCGTGTTAATACCACGACTAACCGCGCCCTGCTCAGTTGGGACAACACTCAGACGAAACTGAGCGAGCTGTTGTCTGCAATCCATACCTTAGGCTACAAAGCCGCACCTTTTGAGGCTGATCAACAAGAAGCCGCCTATCATCGATCGATGAAGAATTATCTCTATCGTCTTGGTATTGCTGGTTTAGCAACCATGCAGGTCATGATGCTGGCTGTGGCGTTGTATCTTGAAGTCTTCGGTAACCTTGAGCCCGAATTCAAAAGCTACTTCCGTTGGGTGAGCTTAATCTTTGCAACACCGGTTCTGCTCTACTCTGCATTGCCTTTCTATATCAACGCGTGGCGTAGCCTCAAAGGTCGAACATTGGGTATGGATGTACCTGTGTCGATCGCTCTTTTGTTTGCCTACGTTGCAAGTTTGGTCGCAACGGTGACAGAGAAAGGTGAAGTATTCTTCGAATCTATCTCGATGTTTACCTTCTTCCTACTGCTTGGTCGTTTCCTTGAAATGCGCGCTCGTCGTAAAGCCGCCGCTGCTAGTGGTAACCTGCTTAAGCTCGTTCCTGCTATGGCAACAACGTTAGATGGCGAACAAGTTCCAGTCAAAACCTTAAAAGTTGGCGACCAAATTCGCGTTCTACCGGGTGAGCACATTCCTGCCGATGGCAAAGTATTGTCTGGCAGAGTTCATATCGATGAATCGATGCTGACTGGCGAATCTATCCATGTGGTCAAAAACGAAGGCGATACTGTCTACGCTGGTACATTGAATGGTGACGAGTCGTTTGAACTGGAAGTGATGACATCAAAAGCGGATTCGGTGATTTCCAACATCGTTCGCCTGCAAGACGAAGCGCAACTGTCTAAACCTCGCATTGCAGAAATTGCTGATGTTGTGGCTCGATACTTTGTTGCGGTTATCTTAATCATCTCATTCGGCACTTGGTTTTACTGGCACCAAACACGACCAGAAGACGCTTTCTGGATCATGCTTTCGGTATTGGTCGCAACGTGTCCTTGTGCTCTGTCACTGGCAACACCGACGGCGATTACTTGTTCAACGTCTCGCATGGGTAACTTCGGTATTTTGCTGCGCAAAGGCCACGTATTCGAAACCTTGTGCAAAGTGAATCACTTGATCATCGATAAAACAGGTACATTGACTGAGGGTGATATTCGTATCAGCCAAGTTGAAACCTTCGCTGAACTTGATAAAGACACTTGTCTCAAAGTAGCGGCGAGCCTGGAACAACACGCTAACCACCCTATCGCTAAAGCGTTCAAGACTCATCTTTCTGATGAGATCGAAGTAGAGTCAGTTAATAACGTGATTGGTTCAGGTATCACTGGTGAGTGGAATGGCCAAGAAGTTGCGATTGGTAGTAGTGAATTCATTCTAGGTGAAGCTCAACCATCGGAAAGCAACGGCATTTACTTGTCGATGGCGGGTCGTCATATCGCTACATTTACTTATGAAGATCCAATCCGTAAAGAAAGCATCGAGTTTATTAAGCAATTTAAAGAAGCGGGCATCAAAACAACTCTGCTTACTGGCGATTCTTTGATTAACGCGAAGCCTGTTGCTGAAGAGATTGGTATTACTGATATTGTTGCTAACGCGAAACCTGAAGATAAACTTGCTTACCTGAACTCTCGAGATGCAAGTGACATTACCATGATGGTTGGCGATGGCATTAACGATGCCCCTATTCTTGCAGGTGCCCACCTTTCTGTCGCTATGGGCGGCGGTACAGACGTGGCGAAAGCTTCTGCGGATATGGTGTTACTGGGTGATAAGCTCGATAGATTACTTAAGTCGCGTACTTTGGCGTTAAAAACACGTAAGATAATTCGTGAAAACCTAGCTTGGTCATTAGGATATAACTTACTTATCCTTCCATTGGCTGTCGCGGGTTTGGTTGCTCCATACATTGCCGTTGTGGGCATGTCTGCCAGCTCTATTATTGTTGTGTCTAACTCGTTAAGGCTTTTAAAAGAGCAAGGTAAATAATGGAAAGTTTATACATCCTGATCCCCATTGCGATTGTACTGGTGTGCATCGCTGTTGGTATTTTTCTATGGGCGGTGAAGAGCGAACAGTTTGAAGACCTAGAACGTCAAGGTCACAATATACTGTTTGATGAAGACGAAAAGGCTCACAACCATTCTGATAGTAAACCTGTCAAGAATGAGAAAGCTAACAGCGAAAGCCAAACTAACGTAGACAAAAAGAACGATGACGCCTGATTGGATCGGAGCCTTTGTTGTTGGATTGATCGGCGCAGGCCATTGCATGGGAATGTGTGGTGGTATTGCGTCGCTTCTTTCGATTGGCAACAGTAAACCTTCCCCTGTTATTCCCCTACTTTATAACCTAGGGCGCTTGCTAAGTTATGCCGTGATTGGTGGTGTGATTGGCGGTGCAATCTCTTCGATAGGTCAGCTAAGCGATTTTAACGCTCTGCTAGGTTGGCTGCGATTATTTGCAGCTGGCTTTATGATCGTCTTAGGTTTGTATATCGGTAAATGGTGGTTCGGCTTGTTGTTCTTTGAAAAAGTCGGGCAGAAACTATGGCGCTATATCTCTCCTTTAGGTAAATCATTTCTACCCTTGAAGCACCCTAGCCATGCTTTGCCGTTTGGCTTTATTTGGGGTTGGCTACCATGTGGCTTAGTTTACTCAATGCTTACGTGGGCGGCCGTATCAGGAAGTTGGTACAACGGTGCCGGTATCATGCTTGCTTTCGGTTTAGGTACGCTTCCAGCAATGCTCACAGTAGGCATGGGCGCTAATTTCCTCAAAAAACTGCAACAAGCTGACTTATTTCGCCAATTAGGCGCAATTTTAATCCTCCTTTACGGTTTCTATACCGGATATATGGCATTGCAGCTCATTATTTATACCGTATAGGTGATCTTTAAATCCGGTTTTTTTACTACCCAACTGGATAAAGGAATGCTAAAATATTGACGTATATCAAATAGTGAAAGATTGTTATGATTTCTGAAAAGCCTGTGACGAAACGTGTTCAGTCTGGTGGCTGTGCGATCCATTGCCAGGATTGTAGTATTAGCCAGCTCTGTATTCCGTTTACTTTGAATGAATCTGAACTCGATCAACTTGATCAGATCATTGAGAGAAAAAAGCCTATTCAAAAAGGCCAAGAGTTATTTAAAGCCGGTGACGAGCTTAAATCTCTATATGCTATTCGCTCTGGAACGATCAAGAGCTACACGATTACCGAGCAAGGTGATGAGCAGATTACTGCATTCCACCTAGCGGGCGATCTTGTTGGCTTCGATGCGATTACTGGTGACCAACACCCTAGTTTTGCACAAGCGCTAGAAACTTCTATGGTATGTGAAATCCCATATGAGATTCTTGATGACCTATCAGGAAAAATGCCTAAATTGCGTCAGCAAATTATGCGCCTGATGAGTAACGAGATTAAAGGTGACCAAGAAATGATTCTGCTTCTTTCTAAGAAGAACGCGGAAGAGCGTCTTGCTGCATTCCTTTACAACCTTTCGACTCGCTTCTCTCAACGTGGCTTCAGCCCGCGTGAGTTCCGCCTAACGATGACTCGTGGCGATATTGGTAACTACCTTGGTTTGACTGTTGAAACAATCAGCCGTCTTCTAGGTCGCTTCCAAAAAGCAGACATCTTGAGCGTTAAAGGCAAATATATCACTATCGAAGATCACGATGCGTTGATGGAACTTGCTGGCGTTTCAAAAGAATAGTCTAGATATCAATGATGTAGTTCAATAATGAGCTACATCATGTTTCTCTCTTAAAACCTCTTATATTTCTCTTAATCTCTCCATAACTACGCTACATTATTTATATGTTCGGTCTGAAAAGTAGGCTTAGTTATGAGTATCTATAACAAAATTTTAGTTGTCGCAGACATTAATCACGATGAGCAACCTGCTCTAGTTCGTGCTATCCAACTTGCTAAGAAAAGCACCTCAACAAGCCACATCACTTTCTTTTTGTCGATATACGACTTCTCGTATGAAATGACATCTATGCTCTCTATCGATGAAAGAGACGCAATGCGCAAAGGCGTAATTCATCAACGCGAAATTTGGATGAATAAAGTCGCAGAACCTTACCTAGATGATTCTATTGAATTTAACGTACAAGTGGTTTGGCACAACCGCCCGTACGAAGCGATCATAGCCGAGGTTTACAGTGGCGAACACGACATCTTAATCAAAGGCACGCGTAAGCATGATACTTTGGAATCTGTCATCTTCACTCCAACCGATTGGCATCTATTGAGAAAGTGCCCTAGCCCAGTGCTATTGGTTAAAAACGATTTCTGGCCAGATCACGCGAAGATTTTTGCTTCCGTTCATGTAGGTTCTGAAACAGAAGCTCATTTAGAGCTTAACGATACAATGGTCGACAGATTGCTAGAGATCACCGGTCGTTTGGATGCGGAACCGTTCTTGGTGAATGCCTACCCTGTGACACCTGCGAATATTACCATTGAACTGCCAGAGTTTGATCCAACGTCTTATACCGATGCGGTTCGTGGCCATCACTTAACGGCAATGAAAGCATTGCGCCAGAAGCACGGTATGTGTGAAGAACAAACTGTGGTTGAACAAGGCTTGCCAGAAGATGTTATTCCTCGCGTCGCTTCTGAAAATAACGCTGCGATGGTGATTCTGGGTACAACGGGTCGTACTGGCTTGTCTGCCGTGTTTATTGGTAATACCGCGGAACATGTTATCGATAAGATTAACTGTGATGTGTTGGCTCTTAAACCGTCTGGTTACGTCAGCCCACTAGACCCTAACCTTTCGAAAGGTTAGGTCAGGGAAAAGTTTAACTTATAAAAAAACGCCTCAAGCATTGCTTGAGGCGTTTTTGTTTGTCTGTTGTAGGCGCATCTACTGCTCTACAACGATTATTCTTATTATACGTTCGTTACGTCGATGAACATTGACTCATCGATGTTAGAAGATGAAATTTCAGCTTCTTCGAATTCGTACGCTTTGCGGTCTTCACTACGGTCTAGTGGAAGGTTCACGAAGTCAAACAGCTCACGGTCAGCCAGTTGGCTTGGACTTACGTTCTGGATTGACTTGAAGATCTTCTCAACACGACCTGGCGTTTTCTTATCCCAATCAATTAGCATCGCTTTAATGTTCTGACGCTGTAGATTCTCTTGAGAGCCACATAGGTTACAAGGAATGATTGGGAACTCTTTATGTTCTGCGTATTTGATTAGGTCCGTTTCACGACAGTAAGTCAGTGGACGAATAACAACGTTACGACCATCATCTGAACGAAGCTTTGGTGGCATAGCCTTTAAGCGCGCACCGTGGAACATGTTTAGGAACATGGTCTCAACGATGTCGTCTAGGTGGTGACCCAGAGCGATCTTAGTTGCACCAATCTTCTCTGCGAATGAGTACAAAGTACCACGACGAAGACGAGAACATAGGCCACACGTTGTTTTACCTTCTGGCACTTTCTCTTTAACCACTGAATACGTGTCTTTATCTACGATGTAGTAAGGAATGTTCAGCGTTTCAAAGTACTCAGGAAGAATGTGTTCAGGGAACCCAGGTTGTTTTTGATCTAGGTTTACTGCCACAACATCAAATTTGATCGGTGCTGCTTCACGTAAACGTAGCAAAATATCTAACATCGCAAATGAATCTTTACCGCCACTAATACATGCCATTACTACGTCATTCTCTTCGATCATGTTGTAGTCGATGATGGCATTTCCAACATTTCTTCTCAGACGTTTCTGAAGTTTGTTGAATTCAAGTGTTTCTTTTCTATTATCGTTTTGGTTCATTGCGACTCTCACACCGTCGTATTACCGACTGTAGATTGCTAGTGGGACTGTTTTAGGGCGTGGATTATACGGATTTTTATTTGATGTTGAAATAGTAACGGCCGGATAAACAAGCTGAGTAATAGAAAGATTCTGCTTTTATTGTTCGATAAGCGCCTAAACGGCAGAGAAACGCGGCTTCACAAGCTCTCGGTTGGTATCATAGATAAAGAAAAGCAGCCTGATCTTATTCGATGAGGCTGCTTTAAGATATGTCGCAAAAACTTAGGGGGATGATTTCGCTAAGCTTTTACTTCACTAACAATGATTCTGTTAAAAATTATTGCGCGGGAATGTACGGCAATACGCGAACTGTTGGTTCTGGCAACGTGATGCTGTCACTTCCATTCAGTTCTTCTAAGGTGAATTTCGCACGTCCTTCTTTGATTGGTAGTTGCTTGCCATTTGAAAGCTCGATGTTGCCTTCCAGCTTATTAGCGAACTCTAGCGTTAACCCTTGGATATCTGGCGTGAACCAACCAGAGAACATACCGCTGACGTCTTCAAGCATCGCCTGCATCTGTGGTAATAGGTTTTCTATCTGTGCAACTTCTACTGTGCCAGCTAAAGGCTCTTGAGTCATCACCACAAAAGAATACGCACATTCCTGTTCTTGAGTTTGTACAAAGATAAGAGGGTTTGCTGAGCGTAGGTTTTGATCTACCGGTAGAAGCAGTTCATTGGCCGGAGAGACTTTTAGCTCTTCGTAGTGCTCTTCTTTTTCCATCCAAGCTTTGCTGATGTGACAGGTTTGCTGAGCTTGTTGATCAACAAAGAAGACCGCAACTTTGACATCATCATGCCCTTCTTTGGTGTTGTTTTTCAGCTGAGTATAAAGCTTAGAATACGTGAACATGTATTCTTGCGCTGAAGCAGGAAGAGAAACCCCAAGGCTTAATGAGGCTAATAAAGCGAGTGCTGTCTTTTTCATTATTATAATCTTGTCGAAGTTGAGCGTTTATAAATAGAAAGAGCAGCCAATGAGCTGCTCTTTTTGTGATATTACTGGTATAAGCCGACTATCGAAGGCAACCAAGTTGGTATCAAAATGAGTTACTTTTTCCAGTATACCTCGTTGTGACGGATCATAGCTTGTAAATCAGTCACATAGTCGGAACCTCGCTCAGAATATTTTAACAAGCCATTGGTGAGCTCTGTCGCCGTTGCGGTTGTTAAAAGATCATCACCTTGCGCATCAAGTTTTGCACGAATCACTCTTAGATCGGCGTAAGCACGATTACGATTAAGGTTCATGAAATACCGATGTACGGATTCTTGGCTTGAAGAGAATGTTGCGACTTCATGCGAGCTACCTTCGTTACGTTGTAGCGGAACAAGGCCACAACCTTTGGTGTAACACCAGTGTCCAAAATAGTTATTTGCTTTAGTGGCGAAACGAGATGTACCCCAAGCTGATTCATTGGCCGCCTGAGTTAACACAAGCGCTTCAGGTAGCACGTTTACACGATTCAACATTTCTTTCAGCCAAGCGTCATCTAAGCCCGATGAAGGTACAGGCAGGCTATACAGCTTCCCTAGTCTCTTTGCGTATGACGCGTCTTCAGAGTCAACATTGTTCAACCCCGTCTCTGAAAACTTGGTTAGAAACGCACGTTCTTTGGTGATTCGCTTGTTTTCGATGTTGATACTTGGGCGAAGATAAGAAAAGAAGGTGTCTTTCTTTTTATTTACATCTTCAATCGCTGCGAAATTTGGCTTATCAGAAGAGACGGTCAAGTCACCAAAGTTTTGCTCTGAGTCTGGAGCCTTTTGCCCCGCTCGCCTGCGCTCTTCTTCTTGTTGGTAAAGCATTGGGCCAACTAACGAGATCGAGCCAACTAAGGCTAATGCTGTCACTTTTAGCGCAAGTGATTTACTTGCGCTTAATTTAGAGTTGTTATGCATCGAATACCTGTGGGTCTTTATTGTTGCTACCGTTGTGGTCGTCGTCGCTCTTTGGTCTGTCTGACGCGATCAGTTTGAGTTTAATGCCAAACATCTCGCGGTAAAGAATCCCTTTCACGTGGAAGAAGAAAGGTAAAACGAAGATAAGGCCAATGCCGTACATCATTGCCGCGACGATGAACATCAGCATTACTAATAGGTAGATAGAAGCAACGGTGAAGATTTTTTTGTTGACAGCACGCAGAGAAAGCAGCAGCGATTGCATTGGCGGCACTTTCTTATCACAAATCAGCAGAATCGAATGGCTGAACGCCAGTGAGAAGTAGATAGACAAGAACGGCAGAATCATACCTGCGATGCCTTGAAGCATTAGGCTAAACAAAGTCACTAGAATAACCGGAACCGTAAACTGCAAACCTTTACCGATGTGGCGTACTTTGGTTTGTAGGCCAGCGGCGTGACTCATTGCCATTAAACAGATACCCGCATAGATAGGCGCACTGATCACTTCATAGCTAAAGTTCGCGATAAAAATCGATTCAACGATTTGTGGCGTAAACGACTCTGGGTCGATAACTGCATCTAAGATAACCGCGGGATCACCAAGCTGTAGTTTTAGTGCGATATAAAAGATAGCGAGCTGCACAAACATCAAAGCAATAATCGCTGGGGAAAACGAAAGAAAGTGACTTATCGTATGTTTCCAAGCTTCTTGGAATACAGCCGTTGCTTTGAGCTCATAATCGCCAGAAAGTGCACGGTTGATACTACCGCCCAAATTAAAATCTTTTTCGATGTCGTTGTTCATATTGATACCTAGGTGTGCCGATTAAGCGAAGCCACCTAACTTATTGATAAAAAATTACCTTCATTATACTCATATGTCGGATACAAACTAAAATATGAATCTGTAACAAGGCTTGCTTTTGCGTCTTGATGGTTAATAATTAGACACTTGTTAGGGTGTAAACCCAGTAAATAACAGTATGGTAAAGGATGTTTACTTTTACCTGCGAAATTTTTTATCTTCGAAAGGTAAAAAATGCTTTGAATTCACGTTTTTGGTGATTATGATGCGCGCCTTAAAGGTGTATAGCAACAGGTCTCAAATAGAACCAAGGTGGAGAAAAACAGACGTTGAACGCTAAAAAATCAGTAGGAAAGCCAGTAGTACAGCTAACTGGCATCAGTAAAAGTTTCGATGGTAAGGAAGTCATCGGCAATCTGGATTTAAACGTAAATCATGGTGAGTTTCTCACGATTTTAGGCCCATCAGGTTGTGGTAAAACAACCGTGCTAAGAATGATTGCGGGTTTTGAAACGGCAGATAGTGGTCAAATACTATTAGCTGAACAAAACGTAACCCAAGTTCCTGCTGAACAAAGGCATGTAAACACTGTATTCCAAAGCTATGCCCTATTCCCGCATATGACCGTTTTCGACAATGTGGCATTTGGCTTACGCATGCAGAAAGTTCCAAACAGCGAGATTGAACCTCGTGTAATGGATGCTTTGAAAATGGTGCGCCTAGAACAAATGGCACAACGAAAGCCACACCAGCTATCTGGTGGCCAACAGCAACGTATCGCAATCGCTCGTGCTGTCGTTAATAAGCCTAAAGTTCTTTTGTTGGATGAATCTCTATCTGCTCTGGATTACAAACTACGTAAACAGATGCAAATCGAGCTGAAACAATTACAACGCCAACTTGGTATCACGTTCATTTTTGTAACGCATGACCAAGAAGAGGCGCTGTCTATGTCTGACCGTATTATTGTTATGCGTGATGGCGTGATTGAACAAGACGGAACACCAAGAGAGATCTACGAAGAGCCTAAGAACCTATTTGTAGCGCGTTTCATTGGTGAAATTAACGTATTCGAAGCGACAGCGAAATCTCGTCAAGATGAAAAACGCATTGTTGCGACAATCGAAGGTGAAGAGTCCATTATCTATCACGATAAAGACGTAACACCGGGTCAAAAACTGCAAGTATTGCTTCGCCCTGAAGATCTTCGAATCGAAGAAATTAAAGAGTCAGAGCAACGCGGTATTGTTGGCCACATTGTCGAGCGAACCTATAAAGGCATGACATTAGATTCAGTCGTAGAACTTGAATCTGGTATGCGTGTCATGGTTAGCGAATTCTTCAACGAAGATGACCCTGATGTTGATCACTCACTGGGCCAAAAAGTTGCAGTAACTTGGGTTGAGAGCTGGGAAGTGGTATTAGAAGATGAGCAAGAAGTTTAATTTACAAAACGCAATTGTTGCTTTAATCACAGGTTGGTTAGTGTTGTTCGTGATGATTCCAAACATCATGATCATTGGTACTAGCTTCTTAACTCGTGATGAAGCGAACTTGATCGAGATGACCTTCACTCTCGATAACTACGTGCGTTTGGCTGACCCGCTGTATTTTAAAGTGTTGATGCACTCTTTCTATATGGCAATTGTCGCAACCCTACTTTGTTTGATTATTGGTTACCCATTCGCTTACATCGTGGCAAAAATGCCGGCGAAGTGGCGTCCAATCATGTTGTTCCTAGTGATAGTACCATTCTGGACGAACTCTTTGATTCGTACATACGGATTAAAAATTGTACTGGGTACGCAAGGTGTCTTGAACAAAAGCTTGTTAGCGTTAGATATCATTGATAAACCGCTACGTATCATGTACTCAGAAACCGCAGTAATGATCGGTTTAGTGTACATCCTACTTCCGTTTATGATTCTGCCGCTGTATTCAGCGATTGAAAAACTGGACGATACGTATTTAGAAGCGGCTAAAGATTTAGGTGCGAACAAACTGCAAACGCTATTGAAAGTGGTACTACCACTAACAATGCCGGGCATTATTGGCGGCTGTTTGTTAGTGCTACTGCCAGCGTTAGGTATGTTCTACATCTCTGACCTATTAGGCGGAGCTAAGAACCTATTGATTGGTAACGTGATTAAGAGCCAAGTGCTCAACGCTCGAGACTGGCCGTTTGGTGCAGCGACGAGTATCGCACTGACCATGGCAATGGCTGTGATGCTGTATGCCTACTACCGAGCAGGTAAGCTATTGAACAAGAAAGTGGAGCTAGACTAATGGGGCGCACAGTTAAGTTCAGCTTTATGGCGCTGGTATACGCCTTTCTATACCTACCTATTATCGTATTGATCGCCAACTCGTTTAATGCCAATAAGTTTGGTATGAAATGGGGTGGCTTCACCACTAAATGGTATGACGCGCTTATTAACAACGACAGCCTAATGCAGGCTGCGTGGCACTCGATCAACGTAGCGGTGTTCTCAGCAACAGCCGCAACGATTGTCGGGAGCCTTACAGCAGTAGCCCTATTCCGTTACCAATTTAAAGGTAAAGGCATCGTAAATGGCATGCTGTTCATCGTAATGATGTCTCCAGATATCGTAATGGCGATTTCGCTTCTTGCGCTATTCTTGGTAATGGGTGTTCAACTTGGGTTCTTTACCCTACTTGCTGCTCACATTACCTTCTGTCTACCGTTTGTTGTAGTAACGGTATACAGTCGCTTGAATGGCTTTGATGTGAAGATGCTAGAAGCAGCAAAAGACTTAGGTGCAAGTGAATGGACGATTCTAAAACAGATCATTCTGCCTCTTGCTAAGCCAGCGGTTGCTGCGGGTTGGTTATTGAGCTTCACTCTGTCTTTGGACGATGTAATCATTAGCTCTTTCGTAACCGGCCCAACGTATGAAATCTTACCACTGAAGATTTACTCAATGGTTAAAGTGGGTATCTCTCCTGAGGTAAACGCCCTAGCAACAGTGATGTTAGTGGTGTCGTTAATACTGGTGATCATTTCTCAGTCATTAGCGAGAGAAAAAATCAAGTAAGTCTCCTACTCTATATAGAGACTGGCTTGATTAAGAAGTTAAGAGACTTCAAGTTCAAAAAAAGTGTTAATCATAAACAGAATGGTAAATTGCCATTCTGTTTTTCTATCTACTGCCTTCGGGCAACGTTTAGTTTGGAGCTAACGTCAATGAAAAAATGGGCTACTCTATTAGCTGGTAGTGCATGTGCGCTTTCAATGTTATCTGCACCATCATTTGCAAAAGATAACAAAGAATTGGTATTCATGAATTGGGGACCTTACATCAACAGTGAGATTCTAGAACAGTTCACTGATGAAACTGGTATCAAGGTGATCTACTCGACTTACGAGTCGAACGAAACCCTGTACGCAAAGCTAAAAACACACAACAAAGGCTATGACCTAGTTGTGCCGTCGACTTACTTCGTATCTAAGATGCGTGACGAAGGTATGCTACAAAAGATCGACAAAACTAAGCTGAACAACTTCAAGAATCTAGATACTAACTATCTAGATAAGCCGTACGACCCAAGCAACGACTACTCTATTCCACACGTAGTTGCGATCACAGGTCTTGCTGTTAACACTGACATGTACGATCCAGAAGATTTCCAAAGCTGGGCTGATCTATGGAAGCCAGAGCTTGAAGGTCAACTGATGATGATGGACGACACTCGTGAAGTGTTCCACATCGCACTGCGTAAGTTAGGTTACTCTGGTAACACAACCAACGAAAAAGAGATCGACGAAGCGTACGCTGAGCTACAAAAGCTTATGCCAAACGTTCTAGTATTTAACTCAGACAACCCAGGCGCGCCTTACATGTCTGGTGAAGTGGGTCTTGGTATGCTGTGGAACGGTTCTGCTGCTGCAGCGCAAAACGAAGGTCTACCAATCAAACTAGTTTTCCCTAAAGAAGGCGGTATCGGTTGGGTTGATAACTTTGCGATTAGCTCTGGTGCGGTAAACGTAGAAGCAGCTCATAAGATGATTGATTTCCTACTTCGCCCTGAAATTGCTGAGCAAATTTCTCGTGACACAGGCTACCTAACGGCCGTTAAAGCGTCTAACGAGAAGTTCAAAGATAGCCCTGCGCTATTCCCATCGCAAGAAGACCTTGATCGTGTTGAATGGCAAGCTGCGGTTGGCGATAAGACAGTGAAGTATGAAGATTACTTCATGAAACTTAAAGCAGGTCAGTAATTTAGCTTATTATCTAACTGTGGCTAAGTAACCAGTTTACTTAACAGGTCAACGTAGATAATCAATAAGTTAAAAATAAGAATATCAATGAATAGGCAGCTTAGGCTGCCTATTTTATTATATCGCTGCTATAATATAGCGCGATTTTTCGAAATCCTTTACCTTGGGTTCACTACCCAGCTCCAAATCAAACAAATGAACGGAACAGTAATGAAAAAAACACTGTATACCGGCGCATTGTGTGCTGCTACTTTACTTTCTACACCCTCTTTCGCAGCTGACCAAGAACTGTATTTTTACAACTGGTCTGAATATATTCCAAATGAAGTACTAGAAGACTTCACAGAAGAGACGGGCATTAAAGTCTACTACTCAACTTATGAGTCTAACGAAAGCATGTACGCTAAGTTAAAAACTCAAGGTACGGGTTACGACTTAGTGGTTCCTTCTACTTACTTCGTTTCTAAGATGCGTAAAGAAGGCATGCTTCAAGAGCTTGATAAAACCAAGCTAAGCCACTTTGCAGATTTGGATCCAAATTACTTAGATAAGCCATTTGACCCAAATAACAACTACTCAATCCCATACATCTGGGGTGCGACGGGTATTGGTATCAACTCAGACATGCTAGACAAGTCTTCAGTTAAAAACTGGGGCGATCTGTGGGATACGCAGTGGGAAGGTCAACTGATGATGATGGATGACTCTCGTGAGGTTTTCCATATCGCTCTATCTAAACTGGGCTACTCTCCAAACACGACTAACCCTGAAGAAATCAAAGAAGCCTACGAAGAACTTCGTAAGCTAATGCCAAACGTATTGGTATTTAACTCAGATTTCCCAGCGAACCCTTACCTAGCAGGTGAAGTGTCTCTTGGTATGCTTTGGAATGGTTCTGCTTACATGGCACGCCAAGAAGGCGCAACGATTGACATTATCTGGCCAGAAAAAGGCGCTATCTTCTGGATGGACAGCCTAGCAATTCCAGCAGGCGCTAAGAACACTGAAGCGGCTCATAAGATGATCGACTTCCTTCTTCGCCCAGAGAACGCTGCGAAAATTGCTCTAGAGATCGGTTACCCGACACCAGTTAAAACCGCTTACCCTCTTCTTCCTAAAGAATTTGCTGAAGACAAGAACGTTTTCCCACCACAATCAGTGATGGATAACGGTGTGTGGCAAGATGAAGTTGGTGAAGCGAGCGTTATTTATGACGAGTACTTCCAAAAACTTAAAGTAAACAACTAAGTTATTGTTAGTTAAGAAGTTAAGTAAATAAAGCGGCGTAAGCCGCTTTATTTTTTCAGATTCAGAAACTGATGTGTGTTATTAAAGACAAGGCTTAGGCCGTTAAAGAACCTTTCTCTGTACATAATAACTCGCCAACCAGTTTAGGCACCTCGATACTCGCCTTGCCGTAGCGCTTCTCTTCAAATTCACTTTCAACCGCACTTGGTTCGAGGTTTATCTCGATAGTATGTGCACCATGCATTTTCGCATCGTGAACAAAGCCTGCCGCTGGATAAACAACACCTGAAGTTCCGATAGAGATAAACAGATCCGCTTCTTCCAGTGCGGAATAAATGTCGCCCATTCTTAGTGGCATTTCGCCAAACCAAACAATATGTGGACGCATTTGTGCAGGGATTTGGCAGCAATGACAAAGTTCACCCGTTTCAATATCGCCTTTGTGCTCTACAACTTGATTGGATTCACTGCAACGCGCTTTTAAAAGTTCACCATGCATGTGAATAATGTTGTTGCTACCGCCTCTCTCGTGCAAATTGTCGATGTTTTGAGTAATGATGGTAACTTTGCCATCAAGCTTGTCTTCGAGCTCTCCTAGCGCCTTGTGGGCTGAATTGGGCTGAATGCTCTCACTTTGCAGGCCGTGACGACGCTTGTTATAGAAGGCTTGTACCAAGTCAGGATCTTTTGCGAACCCTTCAGGCGTCGCTACATCTTCGATTTTGTGGTTTTCCCATAGCCCGTCTTGTGCTCGGAATGTTTGTATCCCCGACTCTGCAGAGATGCCAGCGCCAGTAAGAATTACGATATTTCGATATGGGAAATGCATATAACGTCCTTTTAGATATGTCACTTTGTAACAGCTTAGCACTGTTCAAATTCCAACAATAGTTTTGGGGATTAGACCATAGTCTTAGGCAACTGAATTCATTGGCTATTTGTGACATAACTCGCTTGATAGTTGTGGTTGTTGTTACTCAAATTCTCTGTTTTGCTATCCATAGAAACAAAAAAGCGACCGAAGCCGCTTAGTTCTGTTCAACAGTTGTCTACTTGATGTGCTTTACCCCACCAAGTGAACAACGTTAGTCTTCGTTGATAGAAGAGATCTTATGGATAGAAAGATCCGCACCGTTGAATTCATCTTCTTCACTTAAGCGTAGGCCTGTTAGTTTGCTCAACACACCGTATACGATTAACGCGCCGACGAAAGCAACAGCAACACCTGCGACTGTACCAATCAACTGAGAAGCAAAGCTCACGCCGCCTAGACCCCAGAAAGCTTGTTGGCCGAAGATACCAGCAGCAACGCCACCCCAGGCACCACATACGCCGTGTAGAGGCCATACACCCAGTACATCATCGATCTGTGTTTTGTTTTGCATATAAGTAAATAGGTAAACAAACAGCGCACCTGCCACACCGCCCGTCACCAAAGCGCCAAGTGGGTGCATCAAATCTGAGCCCGCACAGATAGCGACGAGACCAGCCAAAGGACCATTGTGGATGAAGCCCGGGTCATTTTTACCTGCAATTAGAGCCGCAAGAATACCGCCAACCATGGCCATGAGAGAGTTCATTGCCACGAGACCGCTGATGCCATTGATCGCTTGAGCTGACATCACGTTAAAGCCAAACCAACCCACACATAAGATCCAAGAGCCTAGTGCTAAGAATGGGATATTCGATGGTGCGAAGTTGGTGTGTTTGCCTGCACGGATTCGACCTTTACGCATCCCTAAGAAGTAAACTGCGACCAAAGCAATCCAACCACCTACGCCGTGAACCACTACCGAGCCTGCGAAGTCATGGAACACGTAACCAAACTGACCTTCTAGCCAATCTTGGAATCCAAAGTTGCCGTTCCAAATGATGCCTTCAAAAAATGGATAGATGAAACCAACCGTAAACAGTGTCGCAATCAAAATTGGATAGAAACGAGCACGCTCTGCGATACCACCAGAAACAATCGCAGGAATTGCCGCTGCGAATGTCATTAGGAAGAAGAACTTAACCAGTTCATATCCGTTGCCTTGCGAAAGTGTTTCTGCGTCTGCAAAAAAGTGTGCACCGTAAGCAACCCAGTAACCGATAAAGAAGTAAGCAATGGCGGAGACACCAAAGTCGGAAAGGATCTTAACCAGCGCGTTGACTTGGTTCTTCTTTCGCACGGTACCGACTTCGAGAAACGCAAAGCCAGCATGCATCAGGAAGACCATGATTGCGCCGAGTAATAGGAATAAAGTATCTGAACTTTGGGTAAGGGTTTGTACTGCACTATGAACTTGAGTCACCGTTTCACTCATTAAAGCATTCTCCTTCGCTTTATCTGATTTGCACTGATATCGTGCGATTCAATGTTGTAATTAATTAAAGACTCAACAGTGAACGCAAGATGCGTTCCAAGTATGAGGGGTAATTTTCGTGCAACAGGTTTTGTTTTTAACTTATTGATTATTAAAGTCTAAATATTTAGGTGCACTTTTATGGTCCTTTACACCAAAAAAAAATCGCAACGACAATTGCACCAAATAAGGGAGTTGCACCATATTGAAGCGGTCAATAAGTAGGTTCTGATGCAGATAGCGGCTGACAACTATTTACGGTTCCGGGGACTTAAAAACAAAAAGCCCAGTTCAATGAATCACTGGGCTTTCTTTAGATATGTCATTAACGTCTCAGCGTTACAGGTTTGGTCCTGTCGACGGGTTTTGCGGTAGGTTTTGACTTAAACGCTGCATGCCTTGATACATACGGATAAACCAAACCACAATCGCAACACCACCGAACAACATGCCTACATACGGTATGTAGTAAGCGATGTCATCGATAATATGATTTTGATACCAGTAATCGTTCACACCGATCAACACGCCATTAGAGGTCGCTACTGTCACGATAAGTACAACAAAGAACGTCAAGTTCAAGAAGAACGAGCGAATCAAGCCGTAGTAATGGGTATCCACTACTTCGCCGTCTTCACCTTTATCTAAACGATAGCCCGCGTAGATGATGGCAACCACACCAGAGAGAAGACAAGTAAATGGCGTAAAGCAGCTTAGTATGTAAGCGACCCAAATACCTTTATGAGGTTTGTTCATTCTTATTCACCCCTTCCGTTTTCTCTGTTGCTGCGTTAGCGCTTTGTTCAACGCCGTTTTTCTCTTGTTCCATCACTTCTTTGTACCAAAGATCATGGTGCTCTTTAGCCCAAGTCTCATCAACTTCGCCTGTTACCATGCCTTCTAGTGCCCCTTCCATACCGAACAAGCCGATGTAGATGTGGAACACGAAACCACAGATAAGGATCAAAGCAGCCAACATGTGGACTAGGTTTGAGAGCTCCATATCTCGACGGGTTTGACCGAAGATTGGGAAGTCTAAAACCAAGCCACTGATCGCAGCCACACTACCCATAACAATCAATAGCCAGAACAGTGCTTTTTCACCCGCGTTCGAAAACTCTGCAGATGGATGAGTACCTTTATGTTTCCCAACCATACCGCCCAGTTTCATGAACCACTGTACATCGACCATCTTGAAAATAGACTTGCGCCACCACTTGATGAGAACAGCCATCAACAGCACATAGAAAATCGGGCCGATGTAGTTGTGGTATTGCTTCGCCAATAGAACGATGAAGCCCCAAAGGTCTGTTGGAATGTACGGCTTCAAGAAGTGCTTACCGTAAACCAACATCAAACCACTGAACGCCAGTGTTAAGAAGGTAAACGCCATACTCCAGTGCAAGGCACGGTCTAGTCGAGACCAACGTTTGATCTTACGGCCTGTTCTTGGCGCGCTTAGCATTAGCGGGCCAATCACAACGTACATCAAAGTCACGAAAGCAATACTGCCAAAGATAGCGACGGCACCGGCTGGTGACATCCACTTCTCTTTCAATATGTACCACGTTTGACCTGGAGTACTGATCAACACACCATGCTCAGCTGATTGAGATGTGGTGTAACCTTCCTCACCGTTTCTCACTTGTCGCCAAAAATCGGCGCCAGCAAGTTGTGTGATTTCTCGTTGAGCAGAGCTCGATTGAGTTTGTGATGAGTTCGTCTCAGATGCATGACTCAAAGGAGACAGCATTGTTAGTGCTGCCAACATTGGCAGCACAACAAGGAAGAGACGCTTAAACATTGTAAGCATATGTCTCTCCTACTTAGCTCTTAGTCGCATCGTAAGAAAGGTCATTGCCGTCTGTCCAGCCTGCACCCTTCGCACCACGTTCAACAACACGCTGGCGGAATACATCAGAGACTTTCTCTGCATCACCCGCTAGCAGTGCTTTGGTCGAACATAAAGAAGCACACATTGGTAGCTTGCCTTCAGCAATACGGTTCGCACCGTACTTCTGACGTTCTTCCACAGAACCTGGCTCTGTTTCTGGGCCGCCAGCACAGAAGGTACATTTGTCCATTTTACCGCGCTCACCAAAGGCTTCCTGTTTAGGAAATTGAGGTGCGCCAAACGGACAAGCAAACAAGCAGTAACCACAACCGATACACAGATCTTTATTGTGAAGTACGATGCCGTCTTCCGTATGTTCAAAACAGTCTGCCGGGCAAACTGCCATACAAGGGGCATCAGTACAGTGCATACACGCTACTGAGATAGAGTTTTCACCTGGTTCGCCATCGTTCAGTGTCACAACGCGACGACGTTGAATACCCCATTCCAGAGCATCATCATTTTCATTCTTACATGCAGTGACACAACCGTTACATTCGATACAACGCTTGGTGTCACAAAGAAATTTCATTCTAGCCATTTTAAGACTCCTTACGCTTTACGAATATTACAAAGGGTTACTTTCGTTTCCTGCATCAAGGTGACAGGGTCGTAACCATATGTGGTTGCTGTATTGGCTGCTTCGCCAATAACGTAAGGATCAGTGCCTTCTGGGTACTTAGAACGCAAATCTTCGCCTTCGAACTTACCACCGAAGTGGAACGGCAAGAACGCCAAACCCGGTTTAACACGACGAGTAACCATCGCTTTCACCTTGATGCGGCCTTTCTCAGCACCTTCAACCCAAACATCATCGCCATCTTTGAAGCCAATGTCGTTTGCGTCTTTCGGGTTCACTTCAACAAACATCTCTTGTTGAAGTTCTGCTAGCCATGGGTTTGAACGTGTTTCTTCACCACCACCTTCGTACTCAACCAGACGACCAGACGTAAGAATAATCGGGTATTCACCAGACTTATCTTGGTCTTGAATGGATTTGTACAACGTAGGAACACGGAAGATAGCTTCTTTGTCGTCCCACGTTGGGTAATCAGCAACTAGGTCGCGACGTGGCGTGTAAAGTGGCTCACGGTGCAGTGGTACACGGTCTGGGAATGTCCAAACAATCGCACGTGCTTTCGCATTACCAAATGGGATACAGCCGTGTTTAATTGCCACACGTTGGATACCACCTGAAACGTCAGTCTTCCAGTTTTTGCCTTCAGCAGCCGCTTTCTCTTCTGCAGTTAGATCATCCCACCAACCCAGTTGTTTCAGTAGTTTGTCACTGAACTCTGGGTAGCCGTCTTTGATCTCACAGCCTTTCGAGTAGCTGTCTTCTGCCAGTAGGCTTTGACCTTCAAACTCAACACCAAAACGAGTACGGAAGTTACCACCACCTTCAGCAACCGTCTTAGACGTATCGTAAAGGATGTGTGTACCCGGATGTTTCATCTCTGGTGTGCCCCAACATGGCCAAGGTAGACCGTAAGTCTCGCCATTTGCTGGACCGCCTTCTGCTTCTAGAGACGTTTTGTGGAATGTGTGCCAATTCTGTTGGTGCTCTTTCAAACGCTCAGGGCTTTGGCCTGTGTAGCCGATTGTCCACATACCTTTGTTGAATTCACGTGTAATATCTTCAATCAGTGGTTGGTTGTTCTCAACACGGATGTTTTTGAACAGCTGATCAGAGAAACCAAGCTTCTTAGAAAGCAGGTACATGATTTCGTGGTCAGGTTTAGATTCGAATAGAGGATCAACAACCTTGTCACGCCACTGTAGAGAACGGTTTGACGCCGTTACACTGCCGTAGGTTTCAAACTGAGTCGTTGCTGGTAGCAGGTAAACGCCGTCGGTACGATCATTCATTACCGCTGCAACCGTTGGGTATGGGTCAACAATAACCATCATATCCAGCTTCTGCATCGCTTTTTTCATCTCTGGACCACGAGTCTGAGAGTTCACCGCGTGACCCCAGTAGAACATGGCACGGATGTTTTCGCGTTGGCGAATCTTGTCTTTGTCTTCAAGTACGCCATCAACCCAACGAGATACAGGAATACCTGCACTGTTCATTGGTTTTTGACCGCCGTATGCGTTGTCGTCGAAACGGCCTTTCACCCAGTCAAAGTCGATATCCCAAACTTTTGACCAGTGACGCCAAGAACCTTCAGACAAGCCGTAGTAGCCTGGAAGTGTGTCTGACAGTACGCCAAGGTCAGTTGCGCCCTGTACGTTATCGTGACCACGGAAGATGTTTGCACCGCCGCCTGATTTACCGATGTTACCTAGCGCAAGCTCAAGTACACAGTAAGCGCGTGTGTTGTTGTTACCAGTCGTGTGCTGAGTACCACCCATACACCAAACGATACAACCCGGACGGTTTTCAGAAAGTAGTTTCGCGGTGTGGTATACGTCTTTTTCACTAACACCAGTTACGCGTTCAACTTCTGCTGGGTTCCACTTCGCGACTTCTTCACGGATCTCGTCCATGCCGAATACACGTTGTTTAATGAACTCTTTGTCTTCCCATTGGTTTGCAAAGACGTGCCATAACACACCCCAGATAAACGCAACGTCAGAACCTGGACGAAGAGAAACGTAGTGATCTGATTTCGCAGCAGTACGCGTACGACGAGGATCCGCAACAACGATCTTACAGTTGTTCTTCTCTTTCGCGATCAAGATGTGTTGCATCGCTACTGGGTGAGCTTCCGCTGGGTTTGAACCAATGAACAGCATCGATTTACAGTTGTGCATGTCATTGAACGAGTTTGTCATTGCACCGTAACCCCAAGTGTTCGCAACACCGGCTACTGTGGTTGAGTGACAAATACGTGCTTGGTGGTCAACGTTGTTGGTGCCCCAAAGCGAAGCCATCTTACGGAATGCATAAGCTTGCTCGTTACTGTGTTTCGCACTACCTAGGAAGTAAACTGAATCAGGGCCAGACTCTTTACGAAGTTCTAGCGCTTTGTTACCGATCTCTTCAATCGCTTGTTCCCAAGAAAGCTTCTTCCACTTACCGCCTTCCAATTTCATTGGGTACTTAAGACGACGTTCACCGTGGCCGTGCTCACGAAGTGCTGCACCTTTCGCACAGTGTCCACCAGCGTTGAATGGGTGATCGAATGCAGGCTCTTGACCTGTCCATACGCCATTTTGAACTTCAGCGTAGATACCACAACCCACAGAACAGTGAGAACAGATAGTACGTTTCACTTCTGTTTTCGCTTCTGGATCGACTGATTTAGCCTGTGCTTTCTTCATCATACCTGGTGCAAATAGACTTGCGCCTACCACTGCGCCACCAGCAGCTAATGAAGTGTTTTTCATGAAGGCACGTCGAGACACACCTAGCTGATTGGTTTCTTTGCTCACACTATCGGAGCGTTTGACAAGTTTCATCCGTTATCTCCTAAAGTGTGTCGTAGTAATCGCGAATGTGTTGCGTCTCACGATACCCTGTCTTCTTCACGTCTTCTTTCGAAATTTCAACAGTTTCTGAAGCGGTTGCCACTTTAGTTGTACCAGCGACAACGGCACCAGCAACGGCTGCAGTCGTCAAGCCTTTGAGTAGATCCCTACGGCTTGTATTTATATCTTTATTATCTTTCATCATTGCTTCCTTACCTTACGGTAGATCTTTTTTTGGAGGCTTAATGCCCCTCTATCGATATAATCGCGTACTGCTCGATTACTCGTAATCAGTGACGTTTTTCACATCAATCTTTAATTTGTGCTTACTGCTTTTTGTATTCACGCTAAAACGCACTTGTTCTAACGTTAAGAATGCTTCACACAGTTGAGCGGCCGATTTGTAGAAGTTCGCGCTTTCTGCCCCTTCAAGCTGACGCGTGAAAGAGTTAAACCAAGGGCCAAGGTGCTTATTGAATACCGCCTGTTGCAGTGCTTCTTCTTCAGCCGTTAGCATCGCCATCACTTCACACAGTGCTGCGATATGATCTTCCGGCTCTTTCACTTGATCGTCACGCTCAATGCCTAAAAGCTCTAAGTCATGACGAATCTCTGCCAATGGTTTTTCCATCATGGCGCCAGTGCGATGCCAAGAACCAAATGGAACGACTTCTCCACGCCCAATACCGATGAACAAATCTTGATATTCGTCTTCAAGAGCTTCACGGTTTGATTCTGTTGCCGCTTGTTGAATGGCAATCCAAGCCTTTTGCATTGCGCTTTCAGACGCTTCAATATCGAGTGTTTTTAGAAAGTCGATCACCTCTTCAGAAGGTGCGCTGCGAAACAGTGCGGATAGAACCAAATAGATCTCAGTTCTTAGTGTCTGTTCTTGTGCCTGATCCAAATTCGTTTCCAAGGCTAACTCCTAGTATTTCAATTGTTTCAATGGGTCTTGAGCCATTGAATCGAACATATCCACCACACGGCAGTCTTCACACATAGCAATACGATTAATCGCTGCTTCATCTGAAAAGTGAGAGTGACCGCGTAACTTGTTCTGTAACATGTCAATCATAGACTGAGGTGCGAATGGTTTATGGCAACGTACACATTCCGCAGCTTTCTCTTCATGAATCACAACTGCTTTTTGACGTTCTTCTTTTACCCAGTTCATACGAGGCGTAAGAGTCAGAACATTTTCAGGACATGCCTTTTCACACAAGCCACATTGAATACAGTCTTGTTCTACAAATTTAAGTGATGGAGAAGCCCCGTCGGTATGAAGTGCACGTGTCGGACACACAGCCACACAGCTCATACATAACGTACAATCTTTGCTATCACACGAAACGTTGCCGTAAGGTGCGTTTGACGGAAGCTCAACAATATTTTCAACAGGAATACGAGCTGAAGACATCGCATCAAGTGCTGTAAATAGACGTTGGCGCTTGTTGCCTTGAAGACCGCCAAGTGCAAGGTCGAGTGAATCCACACAAAGTGTTGGAGGACATTCACGTAGAGATTCTAAGTACAGAATATCGATGGTTTCTTTTGGAATACCGATTTGATCTAGTAGTTCTTGAGCAATCCCTACTTCGTTATTTAGAACACGAATGATCGTTTCTGGCATAAAGCGAGATGCGGCAAACAGAACCTGAGTTGCGCCATTAACTAAAGCTGCAAACCAAGTATCGATACCAATAGATGGCAGTTCTTCTACGACAATTGGAATCACGTTATCTGGCAGTGCTTTTAGCGCCATTACATTGTAAGTCTCATGACGAGAGCTACAGATAAGTACGATTGGATCCAGACCGCCCGCTTGCTCATAATTAGCTAGCGTACGTTCAATAAACTTTTGAGTGTCATCAGGGTTTGGCAGCGCATAGGTAATCGCTTCTGTAGGACAACTAGTTGCACAAGTACCAACGCCTTGACATAGGTAAGGGTTAATCTCAATCTTGTGACCCGTCTTATCAGAGCCTTCACTTGATAGTGCGCCAGCAGGACAAGCATCTACACAACGCTCACAGCCTTTTACGCCACGAGAACTGTGCGCGCAAAGGTCAGTGTCGAGACGGAAGAACTTAGGCTTATCAAATGTGCCCATAAGCGTTGGAATCTCTTCCAGTGCTTCAGCAAGTTTTGGATAGCCACGACCTACTGGGTAATAACCCGGTACAGGCACTTCTTCTGTCATACAGCTACTTAGGCATAAATCCAAAACCACATCAAAGCAGTCATGATTAATCGCCACTTTCGCTAGGTTATTGGTTAGGCCTTTGCTCTCGATAAGAACTTCGAACGTACCAAGGAAACCAGAAACTTGAACCGCGTTCGCGTAGTAAAGCTCTGACTCAGTATTCGTAGCTTTTACACCATCGGTTGAAAGCAGTGTCAGGCTTGTTAACTGAGGCAATTGCGCCGCAGCACTTTCGATGATCGCCGTTGGACCAATAATCAGCGTATTACCACCGCTTTCATAACTGACTGTCGGTGGAATTAGGTTTGTTAACTCAACTGTATTTTCAAATGCATACAGCCTTGCTTTCGCGTTATTTGAAGTTGCTTGTTCTAATAATTGTTTAAGCATTGCTCAGTTCCATCTTTGGACATGGATAATCTGTTCAACCTTCATTGTAGTAAGCGATAGAGAACTTGCTGAGTAATCCGTTAACAACTAACCCTTTAGCCAGTGTGCCGCTCGTCAGACCGTGAACTCGTCTATCTACAAAAAAGTTGATAATGAACGTTATTTAGCAAATGCCATGCCAATTTAATATGCCTTATATTTCAGTGGTTTAATTCTTTATAACGTTTATTGTGCGTATAAAAAAACCGCTTGGGACATTTTGTCGCAAGCGGTTCATTGAGTGTTTAGTCAAAATGTACCTATTCTTTGTGTGGTATATTTTGTCCCACCTCTTTTGGGTCATTTTCGATAGCATCGGTGTCGAAATTATCCGATACTGTGTTTTTGTACAGTTCTTTTTGTTGTCCCGTAATTTCGTCACTTTCAACAAGGTCTGATTCCGCTTCTTCAGCGTTGTTAATTGAACCTTCTTCCTTATTTTCAGTGACTTGCTCTTGTTCGCTTGAGGTTTCTTCTTCTGCCTTCTCTTTTACCCAATCACGTAAGCTTTCAGCGACACCTTCAGAAAGTGACTTAAGATTACTGTAATCGTCATCGTAATCGTCTAAGCCATCACGTACGTTAAACTCTTCTGAGAGAAATAACTTACGTAATGCGGCTTTTTTTACGCTTTCTGATGCTTCTGATACCAATAATTGAGCCATAGACAGCTCTTCAGTCGCCTCTGATGCCGACTCTTTAGTGTCACCTGACTCTTCTAAAGCGTTAGTTGGCTCGATAGAAGCTGGGTCATTTGGTGCGAGTTCTTCAGCAGAGGTGCGTGTTTGAGAAGCAGACTCAGGAGAGGTAACCGAGGTTTCCTCAAGAGGCTGTTCAGCTTCACGCGCTTTATCAGTCGATTCATCGAACTTTCGTTGAGACCAACGGCTAAGAAAGTTAGTTGCCATTTGATCGACCCGCGCCTTTACGTTTCTTACGTCTTGCTTCTAATAACTCGCCATGACGACCGATGAATGCTTCCATCCAAGCTTGTACAGGCAATGGCATGTCGTAAGACAATACTTGGTTATCTCCGTCCATGTATTGGCCTGCGACTGTTTGTGATGCTGTCAGTAATTGAATAATAGGTTTACCGGAGTCAACATTATCCATAACTAAGAATAGCTTAGGTTGCTGAGAGCTTAGATTGAAGCGGTAGTCGGTACGTTCGTCTTTGTGCAACTGAAGCAAACATACGTCTGGGGTTTCATGTTCAGGTGATAATTCAAAACCGATGAGTTCCCATTGAGTTGTTACCCAAATGCCAGTTTTGATCTCTTTCTCTATTCTTTGGACACCGATTGGCCAAGCTGCTTCTGTTTTTTCATATTGTTCTTTGAATTCTTTTATCTCAGACATACTTCACCCAATTGATTTTCTTTGGTCTGAATGCACTTAGGACATTTTGTACTGTGTGCATTCATATACACCCCATAAAGCAATAAACACGCCAATACGGATTAACTGCGAGAGCGTATCTATAGCGTTCGTTATCAAGTTGTCACTATAACGTTAGTCGATACTGGTTATTTCAGACAACTCCACCCGGTGAACTCTCATATTTTGCGCTATTTTAATCTAATGCTTCATGTTTCCATCAATCCCCGTTATTTTGGAATAAGATTTGCTTTAGCTAATTCGCTAATGTTCTTCACAGAGCTATGTATTCACAGATCTATGGCATGTTCGAGAACGATAATCGAAATCTAGGCCATAGCGAATCAACAAACTAGCGCATTAATGAATGAGAGCCTTATTGCTCTTGTTGACTTCTTATCTCATAAAATCGCTATCTCATTAAGTAGGAAATGACTGTGGTAAAACCAAACATAATAAAAACCAGTGAGAACCCTCTTCAGACAATCGAAGTTGAAGTGTTTGATGAATATGGCGAAAAGCTAACGAAACAGATCGCGTGTGAGCGCCCTCTTACCGTGATGTTGAACTGGAAAGAGATCGTAACCTTAATGACATTGGGCTCTCGTCCTGAGTCATTAGTATTAGGCTATTTGAAAAACCAAAGCTTCCTTTCCGATCCGGAAGCGGTTGAATCTATTATCATCGATTGGGAAACCAGCTCTGCTGCGGTTATCACCAAAGAAGATACAAGCCAACTTGAGCAAGCGCTTAAGAAGAAGACAGTAACCTCTGGCTGCGGTCAAGGCACTATGTATGGCAACGTGATGAAGCAGTTGGAAGATTACCAAGTGCCTCAAAACAAGATTAAGCAATCTGAAATCTACACAGCGCTTGAAGCGTTGACTCATTACAACGATACCTACAAGAAAGCAGGTGCTGTGCACGGTTGTGCGGTTTGCAAAGACGACAAGGTTCTATCGTTTGTTGAAGATGTTGGCCGACACAATGCCGTTGATACATTGGCTGGTGAGATGTGGCTTAACAAAGAGTCAGGTGAAGACAAGATCTTCTATACCACAGGTCGTTTAACGTCTGAGATGGTGATTAAGGTTGCTCAGATGGGTATCCCTGTTCTACTGTCACGCTCTGGCGTTACACAAATGGGCTTAGATTTAGCGCAGAAGTTCGGCATCACTACGATTGCTCGCGCTAAAGGTTTACGCTTCCAAGTGTTCACGGGTGCAGACAAGATTGACTTTGATGTGAAAGGTGAATAATCAGCAGTCGGAAAAAAGCGTAGGTTTGATTGGTGATTCACTAACCGCTTCTAATTGTAAAGTTCTGATGTAAATAGTTAGTGACCCATCAAGGATAAATACATAGAAACTTAGCTAGATACAAAAACGCCGTCATGCTTTTTAGTATGACGGCGTTTTTAATTTTCAATTTATAGCTTAATTTCCAACGCATAGAGTTGAAAACTAAGGCTAACTTAAAGCTTAGCCGCGTGCTTTCAAGAACTCAGCGTAAGTACCGCGGAAATCGTTGATCTTGCCATCTTTGATTTCAAGGATACGAGTTGCAAGCGAGTCTACGAATACACGGTCGTGAGATACGAAGAACAATGTGCCTTTGTAGTTCTCAAGAGCCAAGTTAAGCGCTTCGATAGATTCCATATCCATGTGGTTTGTTGGCTCATCCATTAGCAGGATGTTTGGTTTATGCATCATGATCTTACCAAGAAGCATACGACCTTGCTCACCACCAGAGATAACCTTTACAGATTTCTTAATGTCGTCTTGACCAAATAGCATACGACCTAGGAAGCCACGAACAACTTGCTCGTCTTCGCCTTCTTGGCGCCATTGGCTCATCCAATCAAACAAGTTCATGTCTGTCTCGAAATCGTGTGCGTGATCTTGAGCGTAGTAACCGATGTTTGAGTTTTCAGACCACTTGTACTCACCTGTGCGAGGCTCAAGAGCGCCAACTAGTGTGTTAAGTAGTGTTGTTTTACCCACACCGTTCTCACCGATGATAGCAACACGCTCACCTACTTCGAAAATACCGTCGAACTTGTTGTATAGGTCTTCTTCAAAACCTTGAGATAGGTTTTCAACCACAAGTGCGTTACGGAATAGCTCTTTAGACTGTTCGAAACGGATGAATGGGTTTTGACGGCTAGACGCTTTAACTTCGTCTAGTTGGATCTTATCGATCTGCTTAGCACGTGACGTTGCTTGCTTCGCTTTAGATGCGTTAGCAGAGAAACGAGATACGAACGTTTGAAGTTCAGCAATTTGTGCTTTCTTCTTAGCGTTGTCAGACAGTAGACGCTCACGAGCTTGAGTCGCAGCCGTCATGTACTCATCGTAGTTACCTGGGAATAGACGAAGTTCGCCGTAATCAAGGTCAGCCATGTGTGTACAAACAGAGTTTAGGAAGTGACGGTCGTGCGAAATGATGATCATTGTGCAGTTACGTTGGTTTAGCGTATCTTCCAACCACTTGATGGTGTCCATGTCCAGGTTGTTCGTTGGTTCGTCAAGAAGCATGATATGCGGGTCTGCAAACAGTACTTGAGACAATAGAACACGAAGTTTCCAACCCGGTGCTACTTCGCTCATCAGACCGAAGTGCATTGATTCTTCAATACCTACCGCTAGAAGAAGCTCACCAGCTTTAGCTTCTGCCATGTAACCGTCCATTTCAGCGAACTGAACTTCAAGGTCAGCCACTTTCATGCCGTCTTCTTCGCTCATTTCTGGCAAAGAGTAAATGCGGTCACGCTCTTGCTTAATAGCCCAAAGCTCTTTGTGACCCATGATAACCGTGTCGATTACCGTGAATTCTTCGTAAGCAAACTGGTCTTGGTTTAGCTTAGCAACGCGCTCGTTTGGATCGTAGCTTACGTTACCAGCACTTGGCTCAAGTTCACCAGATAGGATCTTCATGAACGTCGATTTACCACAGCCATTCGCGCCGATTAAACCGTAGCGGTTGCCTTCGCCGAACTTAACTGAAATATTTTCGAAAAGTGGCTTAGCGCCGAATTGTTGGGTGATATTTGCTGTGGAGATCAATGCCATTACCTTTTTAATGTGAAAAACGCCGCAACGTTACTTGTTCAGGGCTTTAACTGCAAGTATTGATTGCAATTACTGGCCATTAAGTAAGTGATAACATAGCCAAATCATAGTTTGAACTGACTCACATTTTTGGTTTTCTATTTATCGCCGTAAAACCGTCGATTTTAAGGAAAAACAAAATATCGAACAGCGCACCATAATGGGCGGTATATAACGTCCCAAATCATGCCAACCATTGAATATATCGTATGCTGATTGGTCACAGTAAAAGCCAACCCGATCAACGCAACAGAAGACATAATAAAGATGCTCAAATACTAGCCTAATCCCTGACAATTTCATGACAAAATCGCTCGAAACAGGAATAAAGTACTCGCCCCCGACACGGGGTTGGATTTCACAAAGTCAGATTATCTAACTATAGTAATCCTAACCTCATAATTCTAAGAGACTTTTATGCGTTCACTATCGCGCTTCTTAATCCTCACTTTGGCCATTCTCTCTTGGCCTAGTCATGCCAACTTGGAATATGACTTACAATCTCAGCCGCAGGTATCCGATTCTGCTGTTGATCTCGATGATCGAATTGATTCGTTACCCGACCCCCTCTTTATGGAACCGTCGGACAGACGCCAAGTCAATATATTGCTCGCTGAAGTGCTACAAGTTCAAAAGCAGGAAATCAAAACCTTCGAGCAACAGATAAAAGCCTACAGAGCGAACAACGACGCCGATCAATGGTTTGCCGTTCAAACCAGTTACGTCACTTTGAATAGCTTGAATGTGAGCAAGCAACACCTGTTAGAGCAGACGAATTCCGCTAATAAAGAGCGCCTAACGGGTTTTGGCCCCTACGGCGTAACTCAATTTAAGCAAGAGTGGGAATTAACCAAGCTCAACATTGAGTATCTTGTTTACTTCCAAATTCGTAGCTTTAAAGCGCTCGTTAAAGACATCTTTATTTCGCCAGTGCCTGTGATTGGTGCATCGTTAAAAGTGTTGTTTATCTATTTTGGTTTAGCGTGGTGGCTTGCCAATAGCACTCGTTTGATTGAGTTGTTCAGAATTAATTTTCTTGAAGCGAAAACGAACCCTCCATTTTTAGTACGTGTGATCTGGTACATCAGCCGCGCTGATCGTGCGATTGCTTGGTTAATTGCGATTACGCTTTCTCTAAGAATGCTCTCCAGCATCCCTAGCCTGCAACACCTGATTTTCCTTGAGATCTTCACTTGGTGGATTCTAGGTGGTTCGATTGCTATCAGCTTTATTTTGGAATTTGCGTATCGTTTGGGCCGCACATCTAATCAAGAAGTGATTGCGCTGCGCCTATCGACCATTCGCCGTTATGTTTGGAGCTTCATTGTTGCGGGTGTGACTTTGCAAATATCGAGTATCACGCTAGGCAAAGGCACTATCTATAGCTGGATCTACAGCGCCCTATTTTTCTGGTTTGTACTGGTTACCATTTCAGTGCTTAGATTATGGCGTGCGAAAGTCTTCGATACGCTGCAACACATCTCTGATCGTCCGGTATGGGTGAACTGGGCAGTAAACCGCAAGGATACCTTCTTACTTAATATATTGGCGACGGCCATTGGCATCGTATGGTTGAGTGTTTACAACTTCCAACACCGCATCATGGCCTTACTGTCTAATTACACACTGTTTAGCCAAGCTTTGGCGTACCTGTTTAGAATTGAAGTGGCTAAGCAGTCTGACCTTGACAAGAGTCAGCAAAACTTGGTTCGAATCAAAGGCGATCAAACCTATGAATACATTCTTCCGGGTAATATCGACAGCACGCTGATTGATTACGCCGGTGATGAGGTTAAGCAACTGTCTCGCTACTTGATGTCAGACAGCCCTGCTATCTGTATTGTTTCAGGTGAACGTGGTGTGGGCGCAACAACGCTGCTTTATACCCTGCTGCACAAAGTCTCTAACGCTGAACCTGTCTACGTAAGTTGCCCTTACGCTGGTTATCAAGAGCTGTTAGCGCATCTAGCGGTGAGCATCGGCTTGGAAGAGAAAGCGACTGAGATTCAGATCTTGGCTCACCTTCGTAAAAGCAAGACCACGTACTTGATTGCGATCGATAATGCACAACGTCTAGTTAAGCCAATGGTTGGCGGCTTGTCTGATCTGATACGTTTAACCAATCTACTGCGTCGTTCTAAAAAGAACCACCGTGTCGTGATATCGATCGCCAAATCAAGCTGGCGGTTTGTCGATCGAGCGCGTGGCGAACGTTTGCTGTTTGACTTGGTGTGTTTCCTTCCGCGTTGGACAGAGAAACAAGTCGGTGAGCTTCTAAATAGCCGTATTAATACGGAGCTTGAGAAGCCGTTATCGTTTGATGGTTTGGTGGTGCCTAAACAGTGGGACCAAGATGACATGAGCGAGGAAGATCGCGCACGCCAAGGCTTCTACCGAATCTTGTGGCATTACTCTGATGGTAACCCTACCGTTGCGTTGCGCTTCTTCCGACTCTCATTGAATCGAAACAAAGATACCGATCAAGCCGTGGTGCGCTTGTTCCATGTTCCAGAAGCACAAGAACTAGAAAACATGCCAAAACCTATGCTGGCTGTGCTTCGTTCTATCGTGCAGTTGGAAATCGCGTCTCCGGAAGTCTTGTCTGATTGTACGCAGCTAAGCACGGCTGAGATAACCGGCATTCTGCGTTACTTTGAAAGCCGTGGTTATATTGGTTGGCATGAAGAAAAGGCTCGAATTTCCGAGCACTGGTTCCGCCACATTACTAACGTTCTCGACCGTCAACATCTACTGGTGAAGTAAAATGAAGAAGTTATTTATCCTACTATTTGTTGGCTTGGCAAGTGCTGTCAGTTTCCCGATCTTTGCGACGGAAGAGTTAGCCAATGTAGAAAACATCTCAAAGATAGCGAGTCTAGTGCGATGGAGCGGCGTGTTCTTCTCCATGATCGTTATTGCTGCGATGTGGTTACTGCTTAAGTTTATCAACTCGATGGTGACCAGTTTTGGTAGCCAATTCGTGCAATACCGAATGCTGCTACAGAAACTGCAGTCGTTTACTCAGTTCTTTATCTATGTGAGCACAGGTCTTATCGTGTTCATGATGAGCTTTAGAATCAACGACCAAATACTGGCTTTGATTGGTGGTACCCTCGCCGTGTCAGTCGGCTTTGCGCTTAAAGATTTGGCAGCTTCATTCATCGCGGGCATCACGGTAATGATTGATAGGCCCTTTCAAGTTGGTGACCGCGTCACGTTCGAAGGCAACTACGGTGATATCATTACCATTGGTTTGCGTTCAGTGCGAATGAGAACCCTGAACGATGACATCATTACCATTCCGAACAACAAGTTCTTAAATGAAGTGACCACCAGTGGTAACTACGGTGCGTTGGACATGCAGGTGGTGATTCCGTTTTACGTTGGTATGGATGAAGACATCACCCTAGCCCGCGATCTAATTCAAGAAGCGGCGTCTTCAAGTCGTTATATCCACTTGCCGAAACCTGTAACGGTTTTGGTTAAACAGACGATTACCGATAACTACCTAGCAATACAGCTAACTTGTAAGGCTTACGTTGTGGATACTGCGTATGAGAAGCTGTTTGAAACCGACATTACTTTGCGTGTGATGAAAGAGTTTAAGAAGCACAACATCAACCCACCGAAAATTTCAGTAGCGGCGCATTAGGCTTGATGCTTTAGACGTTTGTTGCTTATAGCAAATGACTAGCCATAAATAAAAACACCTCCGAACTTATCGCAAGTGCGGAGGTGTTTTTTATGAGCTTTTTATCTTTAAGCTAATAGTCCTATTGATGCTAAACCTTAAAGTATTTCAATTGCTCAGTAAGGTGTTCTGTAGTGTTCGCCATTTTCTGACTGTCTTCTGCGAGCGATTGTGAGGCTTGGAGTACCTCATTTGCAGCGAGATGAATCCCAGTAACACTTTCACTCATTTCAGTGGCTACCGTGCTTTGCTGCTCCGAGGCTGCGGCAATTTGTGCCACCATGTCATTGGCGTTATGCAGTTCATTCACAATCACATCGAGTTGTTGACGGGTTTCGTTAGACGCGACAACACTGTGATCAACCTTCTCGTTACTGCTTTGCATTGCCTTAAAGGTCCGTTCTGCTTGTTGAGTCAGTTTCTCAATCGTGGATTGCACTTCGTTAGTTGAATTTTGAGTGCGGCTAGCAAGATTTCGAACTTCATCAGCAACCACTGCGAATCCTCTGCCTTGCTCTCCTGCACGTGCCGCTTCTATTGCTGCGTTGAGCGCTAACAAGTTCGTTTGTTCTGATACATCACGAATCACACCAACGACTTGGCTTATTTCAGTCACGCCTGATTGCAGATCTCTGACTAAGTTATTCGCGTTACTTAATTTCATAGCTGACTGACTTTATTATTTGTTTTTATTATGGATTTCGGTCAAGGTATCAAAATTTCGTACAGTTCGGATGATATGCATCAAGATCAAAAGATATGCACTGTGTTACATAGCAAAAAAGAGGTGCTCGTCAAACCGAAAGAGGTTTAGATTTGGTTTGCGATATATTAGTAGTGCAGAATTTTCGTGCTTAGGCTAAAACGTTCGTGTAATAGCCCAAGCGCGTTAGAAATATTATCAGATGATAATATCAGTGAATGAGTTCTTAGAACTTATAGGTTTGATACAAGCAATTGAGGTGTCGCTTTCTGTTGAAGATAGATACTAAAGCAACTTCCCTTACCTACCTCAGATTCAACTCGGATCTCGCCGCCAGTTTGGCTCAATATACTCTGAGATACTGACAACCCTAAGCCCGTGCCATCTCGTTTGGTGGTATAGAAAGGCGAGAAGATACGTTTCAGTTGTTCTTCCTTAATACCGCAGCCTTCATCTTGAACATGAACGATAGCGCCATGAGACACACCATTTTCAACCCAGTCTTCACTCGAAATGGTTAACGTGCCCTGACCGTCCATTGCATGAATCGCGTTCATTTGTAGGTTAACCAGAATCTGTAGCAATTGGTTTCGATTGACCTCGACTGAGGTTTTAGCGTTCAGCTGCGATACGTACACAATGCCTTTCTTCTTCGCACCTGTTTTTACGAGCGTAATACTTTCATCCACTATTGGGTTGATATGTTGCCACGTAATTTCGTCTTGTACGCCGCCGTGACGGCTGTATTGAAGCAGGCTTCGTGTGATATTTCGAATTCGGTCAATCTGCTCCATGATCGCGTGGACTTCCTCATCTACACGGCTCACTTCATCGCCCAGTTCAAACTTCATCAGTTCAACGTTGCCAAGAATCACGGCGGTTGGGTTATTGATCTCATGAGCAATACCTGCCGTTAATTCACCTAACGCGGCCAGTTTTTCATTGACCACCAGCTTATCTCTGGCTTGATTGAGAAGCTTGATGTGCAGTTCGAGTTCTTCAGTTTTCTCTTTCAAACTCGCGGTACGAGAATGCACTTTGCACTCAAGTTCAGACGCCGCTTGTTGAATCTCTTGATTGCGCTCGTGCAGTAGATCCAACATCTTGTCGAATTGTTTAGCGAGCAGTGTCAGTTCGTGTTGATCATCCAAACCTAGCGTACCAATTCGCTTGTCTTGCCCCATCTGGACTAGCTTGACGACCTTATGAATGCGTTCGATTGGGTTGAAAAGATCACGTGCGCCACGGTGAACGATCAAACCGGATGCCAACAGAAGCAACACAATGGTAATGCTAATTTCGCCAAGGTTGGTCAAGTACGTTTCTATCAGCGGCCAAATCAAATAACCGGTGTAAAGCATACCAATCACATTATTAAACTGGTCATGGATTGGTTGGTAAGCTGTGATGTACCAAGCATCGTAAACATACGCTCGATCTAGCCACTCTTTACCTTCATTCAAGACTTTCGAGTGAACCTCGTGAGAAACACGTGTACCAATGGCGCGCCCTACACTGTCTTCACTGCTCAAAGGCACGTTGGTGCTAACACGAAGATCATCAAGGAAAACCGTGACCGTTCCTATATGACGATTAAAACCTTCTCGTTGTGGATAGATAAGGTTACTGATTTGGTCAACAAGTTGAGTACTGTTATTCAGTAAGATCCCACCATCCAGAAAACCAATCACATGATCATGTTCATCTTTGATGGGTACAACGGTTCGGCTTACCAATCCGCGAGTCTCGACCTCTTGCCCGTTGAGCATCGGAACTTCCGCTTTTTTAGCGAGGTCACGATCGAGATAATTGAGTTCATTACGGCTTAAGACACTGAAAAATGAAGGCTTGTGAGTTAAGTTTAGATATTCGAGTTTCTTTTCCATGCTCTCGACGCTGCGCCAGCGTAGAAAGTCGAGTTCATAGCGAGATTTGTTTTCAGAAACCCAACGTGTGAGCTCTTCTTTCGAAATATCACTCGTGAGTTTGATTCGGAAGTTGTAAGACTCAGCAAATGCTTGAACGTTATAGGCCTGTTGGTTCTGAATTAGATGGATACTGTTGTCGGCAACATCCAAACGCTCATCGACATCAATCAGAGCACCCTGCCACGTGTAATGTACTGACCAATACAGTGTTATAGCGACAAGCGCACATAAGGTAAGAATGATGGGAGCGGATGTTAGAAATAGCAGGCGATAACGCACCATGGTTTTGAACCGGAACGCCCATTTTGTCCACCAATGACGTCTAATCGGCATATTCAGAGCCTTCTGTGTTCCATTCTTTGTACTTACGCTCTAGTGTTTTACGCGCCACACCGAGATCTCTCGCTGCTGCAGATTTATTGCCATCATGAAAACTCACCAGTTGTTCTATGTGAGATTTCTCGACTTCTTTGAGTGTCCAAGTGTTCGGGTAACCCTCAGCTGCGTCTACATTATTCAAGTTTGGTATTTCCGCGCCATGTGACACCGTCACTGAAATGCTGGTTGGGGCTGGATCACCATTCACTTCGCGCCAATAGTGTGCTGGTGGCTTGTCTAAAAGAATGCATCGTTCGACTAAGTTTTTAAGTTCACGAATATTTCCCGGCCATTCGTATTCGTTCAACGCCAAGATATCTTCATGTGCCCAATTTGGAACTGGCATGCCAAGCTCGCTCGATAAAAGACGAGTAAAGTATGGAACAAGTTCAATCAGGTCTGACGGGCGCTCTCTCAATGGCACCACATCAATCTTAAGTACATTGAGTCGGTAGAACAGATCGCGGCGGAAGTGCCCTTTATCGACCTCTTCTTGAAGATTTCGGTTGGTCGCCGCCACCACTCGTACGTCAACGGAAATTTCCTTCTCGCTACCGACTGGACGAATGGTTCTTTGCTCTAACACGCGTAACAATGCAGCTTGCATTGACAGTGGCATTTCACCAATTTCATCAAGGAACAAGGTGCCACCACTTGCGACTCGGAAAAGACCTTCACGGTTTTTCTTCGCACCAGTAAATGCGCCTGATGTATGTCCAAACAGTTCACTTTCTAGAAGTTCTGGAGCAATCGCACCACAGTTGATTGGCACAAATGGACCTGTGCGTTTACTGGCTTCATGTACACCACGAGCAACCAGCTCTTTGCCGGTACCCGACTCACCTTCTATCAAGACGGACGCTCGAGACGGTGCAAATTGACTGATCAGCAATTTAAGTTGTTTGGTCTTGTCTGAATTGCCAATCAGTTCAGTCTTGATATGACGACTCACATCACGCTTCAACGCGTACTGCATTCTTTGGTCGAGTCGCTTATCCATACAACGCAGAACCGCTTGTATCATCTGTTCGAGGTTGAACGGCTTAAGAATAAAATCTGAAGCACCAAGCTTAAGCGCGGATATGGTCATCTCTAGATCGGCATAACCCGTCATGAAAATCACATCGGCGCGTTTGTCGTTGTCGTTAAACGCCTCTTCCCACTCAATGCCAGAGCGGCCTGGTAGGTTGATATCAAGGACAATCAGATCAAAATGTTCGCTCGAACGCAGCGTTTCAGCCTCTTCAACCGATCCTGCGCTCGACACCTTGCCAAAGAACTTACCCAGTGCTTTCTTTAAGATAGCCTGCATACCCAATTCATCATCGACCACCAAGACGGAAAACGCCTGATACTGAGTCAATGTGTTCGGGGTGAGATTGGATGCAGATGAACTAGGTAAAGACATAATGATTAGCCGGTGAGAAAAGTTGGGACAGAGTGTACCAATTAACCTTTTCTCCAACAGGGACAATGTGCGACATTTTGTCCTAGCTCATGTTTTGATTCATTTTAACGGGGTAAAAGACTCAGTTTTGTCCGAAATAACAGCAATTTAAAGAAATCTGATGCATTATTTGTTGGCATTAAGATTGCTTATAAGGTGTAGATTTCTAATTACAACAATTAGCGTCTTATGCACATGCCCTCTTTGAGCCCTTTAAAATTGAAGGCATGTCATTCATTTATAACAGAATGGACATAATAATAATGAAAGCAATTCCCCTAACTATTGCAGCTCTATCTATCGTCAGTTACACGGCTAGCAGCGCGGAAGACACCACTCATATTAAGTTGGCGACAACCACAAGTACTTATCACTCTGGTCTACTGGACTACTTATTGCCTGAGTTCGAAAAAGATTCTGGTATCAAGGTTGATGTTCTTGCCGCTGGTACGGGTAAATCTCTTCGCATGGGCGAAAATGGTGACGTTGATTTGGTGATGACTCACGCACCAAAGGCCGAAGCGAATTTCGTTGAACAAGGTTACGGGGTTCTACCTCGCAAGCTGATGTACAACGACTTTGTCATTGTTGGTCCTCAAAGCGATCCAGCGAAGATTGAATCTCAAAAAGCAGTGACTGATGTGTTCAAAGCGATCGCGAACAATAACGTGACCTTTGTTTCTCGTGGTGACGACTCTGGTACTCATAAGAAAGAGATGGGTATTTGGGCACAAACTAAAATGGAACCAAACTTCGGTGGTTATCGCAGTGTTGGTCAAGGCATGGGCCCTACTCTGAACATGGCGTCAGAGATGCAAGGCTACACCATGACAGACCGTGGTACTTGGTTGGCTTACCAAAACAAATTGGATCTTAAAATCCTTTTCCAAGGTGACAAGAACCTGTTTAACCCTTACCAAGTGATTCTTGTTAATCCAGAACGCTACCCGAGCATTAACTACCAAGCAGCGAAAGTATTCAGTGATTGGCTGGTTAACCCTAAAGGCCAGAAACTGATTAACGACTTTAAACTGCACGGCAAACAGCTGTTTGTTGCGAGCGCAGAATAGTTTGTTGCAAGCTTAGAATAGTTGATTGTAAGCAATGAGTCGTTGATTGTAAGTAAAGCGTAGCGTTGAAGGTGTAGTCAAAACCAACAAGCACTACACTTAGCTAAACAGTTAACGAAGCACTCTTAAAAACAATAGCTGGCCAATTCAAGCTCAAATAGTTTGTGTCAGCTATGATTAACATCAGTCATTACCGATAAAGACCTATTATCGATTCACACGAGATACTTCATGACCCTATGGCAAACAACGATTGATGCAATGAACCTACTAGTGAGTTTTGACCACGAATTGTGGAAAATCGTCGCGGTATCTTTCAGCGTATCTTTGTCCGCCATCTCATTAGTGATTGTTCCTGCAATCCTTATGGCTTTCTTATTGGCTTATACCGAGTTCCCCGGGAAGTGGGCATTGTTATCGGTGATCAATACCCTGCAAGCTATCCCAACCGTGGTTATCGGTTTGTTGATGTACATGATGCTCTCTCGTTCTGGCCCACTCGGTGATTGGGAATTACTGTTCACCCAAAAGGCGATGATTCTAGGTCAAATGGTGATCTGTTTCCCTATCCTAGTTGCGATGATGCACGGCGCTCTCCAAGCCAGTGACCGCCGAGCAGTTGAAACTGCGCGCACGCTTGGCGTATCAACCACACGTGTGGCATGTACCTTAATTTGGGAAACGCGCTTCCCTCTTTTAGCGGCAACTATCGCTGCCTTCTCTCGTATCGTCACTGAGGTTGGTTGTTCAATGATGGTCGGTGGCAACATTATGGGGATGACAAGAAACATCCCAACAGCTATCGCTATGGAAAGCCACAAAGGCGCATTCGCTCAAGGCGTCGCCCTCGGTATGGTGTTATTAGCATTGGCATTAGCCCTTAACTTTTTCCTTTCCAGTGTGAGAGGAAAAGGCTATTTAAGAACTTAGGAACGCTGTCATGAGTATAAAAATAACAACGCAGCAAATCTCAATGCGCTACAAAGAGCGTGTTTTGTTCCATATCCCTGAATTGTCGATCGGCCCCAACGATGCCATTTATCTCAAAGGAGATAATGGTGTGGGTAAAACGACCCTACTTAAAATATTGTCTGGATTGATTCAGCCAAGCTCTGGCCGCCTTCAGTCTCCGACACAAAGCTGGCAGCAGATCTTATTCCCTAGGCTCAAGTTCAAAGACATTATCTACCTGCATCAAACCCCCTATCTTTTTGATGGTTCGGTGTACCAAAATGTCGCTTATGGCATTCGCTTTAACAAAGAGAGCCAAAAAGATAAGCGAGCTCAAATAATTAATGCGCTGAGAATGGTAGGTTTAGAAACCTTGGCAGATGAACACATTTCTGTGTTGTCTGGTGGTGAGCGTCAACGCGTTGCAATGGCACGAGCCTGGATTCTTAAGCCGTCAATCTTGCTAATGGATGAACCAAGTGCCTCTTTAGACAAAGAATCTATTGAAAGATTGGTGATAATGGCCGAAGATCTTCTTCAAAGAGGCGCGAGTTTAGTCATCACTAGTCACCAAACTAACGCGTTAACCGACTTATGTAAGAAGCAATGGTGGATCAAAGACAATACTTTGACCGAATCGCCGCTTCTGCAAGTTATTCAGAAAGATAAAGCACAAGAGAATATTTATGCTGCTTCCAACGCAAACTAGTTGGGTTATTTTGGCTGGCGGACAGGCCAGCCGTATGGGCGGAAAAGATAAAGGACTTGTTGAGCTCAACGGTTCTCCGCTTATTCAATACGTTATAAACAAGCTGTCACAACAAGATGTCAGCATCACCATCAATGCCAACCGTAACTTAGACAGTTACCAAGCATTTGCTCCGGTTGTCTCCGATTCTTTCCCTGACTATCCAGGTCCATTGGGCGGCATTCATGCTGGCCTTAAAAACGCGAGTACAGACTGGGTCGGCTTTGTCCCTTGCGATAGCCCACAAATCAGTGACGACCTTGTTGAGCGTTTTTGTTCTGCAGTTAAAGAAGACAGCGACATTCTTGTCGCGCATGATGGCGAATTTAAGCAACCTGTATTCACCCTATTCCACAAACGTGTTCTACCAAAGTTAGAAGCGTTTTTGGAACGTGGTGATCGTAAAATCATCTTGCTATACAAAGAGTGTGTTACAGAATACGTTGATTTCAGCGATTCTCCTAACTGCTTTGTTAATCTCAACACGCCAGAAGAACTCACCCAATTCGGAACGCTTCAATAATGAAAGATTCTAAACAACGCCCTAACCTTCCTTTATTGGGCTTTGCTGCTTATAGCGGTACAGGCAAAACGACCGTACTTGAAGCCCTGCTTCCTCTGTTGACTGATGCGGGTTTAAAAGTTGGCGTGTTAAAACATGCTCACCACGATTTTGATGTCGATAAGCCGGGTAAAGACAGTTACCGCTTACGTAAAGCGGGCGCGAACCAAATGTTGATTGCTTCTCGTAATCGTCACGTGATGATGACAGAAACACCAGAAGCCGAAGCAGATTTTTATTACCTGCTGACTCGATTTGATACCAACACGCTTGATCTGATTTTGGTTGAAGGCTGTAAGAACATCGCCTTCCCTAAAATTGAACTGCACCGAGATGAAGTGGGCAAACCTTGGTTATATCCAAACGATAACAACATTATTGCTATCGCGGCAGACAGCCAAGTTGAATCAGAGCTGCCACAAATGGCGATCAGCGACTTAGAAGCGATTCGTGATTTCATCATCGATTACGCGCAGTCCTTTGACCTTGTCTCTACAACAGGCAGAGCCGTGTCATGCTCACCTTCAAAAGACGCAGCGCCAGCTGTTTGTTGTGATTCGTTCTCTCCTGCAGGTTTAACCGTTACTCAAGGCCAACAAAAGATTGTTGATAGCATTGACGCACTCGATCTCACAGAGAGTGTTGAATTACTGCAAGGCTACGGCCGCGTGCTGGCTGAAGATGTGATTTCGCCAATCAACGTTCCTCAGAATACCAACTCTGCAATGGACGGTTATGCAATTCGTAGTGAAGATCTAGAATTGGACAGTTACAACATCGTTGCTGAAGTCATGGCGGGTCACAGCTACGAGCAAATCGTGCAACAAGGTGAAGCCGTTAAAATCATGACCGGCGCACCAATGCCAGAAGGCGTTGATGTTGTCGTGATGCGTGAACAAGCCGTCCAAGATGGCGATAAAGTTAGCTTCCCTGATGCTAAAATCTCGGTTGGACAAAATGTCCGTATGGCAGGTGAAGATTTAGAAATCGGCCAACCTGTCTTTACACGTGGCACACGCATTGAAGCGCCAGAAATGGGCATGATGGCGTCGTTAGGTTTTGGTACCTGCCCTGTTCTGCGTAAAGTGAAAGTGGGTGTGTTCTCTACGGGTGATGAAGTTCAAGCGCCGGGTCACGAGCAAAAACCAAACTCTATCTATGACTCAAATCGTTTTACTATTATCGGCATGCTTCAAAAGCTCGGCTGTGACATCGTCGATTACGGCATCATTGAAGATGATGAGCAGAAGATGATGGATGTGCTGCATTCTGCGTCGCTTGAAACCGATATGGTTTTGACTTCTGGTGGTGTGTCTGTTGGTGATGCGGATTACATCAAGCTTGCGTTAGATAAACTGGGTGAAATCAACTTCTGGCGTATCAACATGCGTCCAGGTCGCCCATTGGCTTACGGTAAGATTGAGAACAAGCCGTTCTTTGGTTTACCGGGTAACCCTGTTGCTGTGATGGTGTCGTTCATTAACTTTGTTGAGCCTGCGATCCGCAAGCTTCAAGGTCAAACGAACTGGACACCAGTAAAAGCAAATGCTGTAGCAACTGAACAACTGCGCTCACGCCAAGGCCGTACTGAATTTAGCCGTGGTGTGTTCTCGATGAATGAATCTGGCGTGCTTGAAGTGAAAACAACGGGCAAGCAAGGTTCAGGTATTCTGCGTTCAATGAGTGAAGCGAACTGCTTAATCGAAATCTCTCCAGCAGTTGATACTGTGAAAGTTGGCGAGACAGTGACGATCATTCCTCTGCAAGGTCGCGTTTGATTCAAAACAAACACCTAAATTGACTTAGCAGCTTTTTAATTAACTTAGCTGCTTTTTAAATGATTTGGAAGATCTTCGCCAAAACATAAACGAAGCCCCTATATAGATTTTTCAATGTTAAGGGGCTTTTGTTTTTTTCGTTCGTGAAAAAACAACCTGTTCGTTTCCTAAAAGACAAATAGCTTAAATTACGCTAAACGTTTAGAACGATAATCTTAAGATTTCTTACCATTACCTTGAGCCACGTACGGTTTTTATGTAGAGTGCGCGCAAAGTAATAATTCTATTGGAGAGCAACCATGGCTCGTACCATTCTGTACACTTACAAAGACGAAGACAAAGAGTTACTGTTTTCAAAACAAGAACACCGCACGATCCAAGAAGCTGTTGCTGCAGCTGAAGGCATCGATATCTCTGAGTATCTAAAAACTGAGCAACAGCTTGAGTTGATTTCTGATACTAAAGCGGTTCGCAACTACCAAGACAACTACTTCCGCAAGCTTGGCTTTACTAAGCTTACGTTGAAGCAAAAAGACAATCTTGGTGTTGGTAAAAAGAAGAAGTAAGCCCTCTTGGCTCTTTTCTTGATATGTCGTTTCTAGCTTTTCGTTTGTAGTTAACAGCTAACAGCTAAAGAAACCAAAGCACCGAACAATAAAAAATGCCGCAACCTCTTTCGAGATTGCGGCATTTTTATTTGTACTTTTTAACTATCTAACCTTAGCTAGCTTAAGTCACGATTACTTAATGTTAAGGAATGCAGCACCACGAACGCCGCCTGAATCACCATGCTTCGCTTTGATGATCTTTGGACATTTCGCTACAGACAGTAGGTATTTAGGGATACGCTTTGGCATCTCTTCGTAGATAAGTTCGAAGTTTGAAAGACCGCCACCCAATGCAACTACGTGTGGATCAAGACCGGTAAACAGGTTCGCGAAACAGATAGCCAATAGCTCCATGAAACGATCAACGTGATCAGCCGCTTTTGCTTCACCTTCGTTGTACGCTTGAATGATCTCGATTGCTTTCTTCTTCTCGCCGAAGTAGTGCTCGTAAATCAATTCAAAGCCACGACCTGATAGGTAGCTGTCTAGACAACCTTTCTTGCCACAACCACAACCGAGTAACGGTGCGTTGTCGCCAAGGTGGAACCAAGCATCAATAGGAAGACGCATATGGCCCAGTTCACCAGCAACGTGGTTACGACCAGAGAACACTTTGCCTTCGTAAACTAACCCGCCACCAAAACCAGTACCTAGAATTAGGCCTGCTACTGATGGTTCGTCTTTAAGCTCGTCATCCCACGCTTCTGAAAGCGCAAAGCAATTCGCATCATTTTCAATTTTCACACTACGACCAATAAGTGCTTCTAGGTCTTTACGTAGTGGTTTCCCCGTTGAAGCTGGCACGTTAACAACCAGCATTGTGCCGTCGTCAGCATCTTCCATACCAGGAAGACCAAGACCAATTTTACCTTCGCAAGAAAATTCACTGTCGTACTTCTTCACCAAACCGGCAATCGTATCAAGTAGCAGTTGATAATCTTCAGTAGGCGTTGGTACGCGTTCTGTTGCTACTCGCTCAAGTTTTTCATTGAACGCACCAAATTCAATTTTTGTGCCGCCAACATCGAAGCCGTAATACATGAAATCTCTCCAATTTTTCCCTAAATTCGGGCAAATAAATTTTTCAAATTAAACATCTAGGACGCATTATCCATAACACTCCCCCTACAAACCGTGATGGATAACAAACTTATCTCGTGTTCGAATCTGTTTGAACAACAAGTCAGCACAAAGCGGTTAAAGGTTAGAGTGACGTCTCATTTTTAGTGTGCTCTATGAAAGCGTTCAGGCTTGGTTTGGTTGGATCGGACTTATAACGCGTCTTACTTAGCATGTAGCTTTCACGAAATGTCTCAAACCACAGCTGTAAAGTCTTTGCGCCCTGCTCTTCACCAGCCTGTTTCAAAACCAAGCTCGCTACTTCTGCAGTCGAGAGATGTTGTTCGTTGTCTGACTTACGCATCATGTATTGCGAAACCGATTCTGGTTCGATCGACAACACCGGTAAGTCTTGCAGATACTCTGAACGACGGAAAATACGTCGTGCTTCACGCCAACTACCATCAATAAAGATCAGCAGCAACGTCTTGTTCGAATCTCGCATTTCAGCAAGATCTGCAACCACACGCGATTTGTCATCGGTATAATCTTCAGGAAAGACCAGGACTGGCTGATATTTATCGTCTTTCAGCACATCAAGCATCTCTTGATTCGGTTCAGTGCGGTGCCAAAGGTAGGCATAGCTGTCTTTAACGGTATCAAGGATTAAACGGCCGGTATTACTTGGTTTGAGTATTTCGTTGTCCGATAAGATCAACATGGTCGCGACGTTCGTATTTACGTCTGGTTGATGTTCACAGATACAGCTGTCTTGTTTGATTTTACAGAACTGACATCGAACCACTTTACACCCGCGCGCGTTAAACGGCTTGGTAGAAAGAGACAAACGGTGTTGATATAAACGGTGAAAAGCGTGGATTCTCATGGACAATAACGATAAATCTAGAAAAGTGGCACGATTGTACTTACAGTGTCCCTAGAATGATAGAAGGAATTCCCATGCAAGACCCATCACTGCTTCGCCTTGTTTTCTTTATTAGCGCTTTTGTTTTGTGTGCGTTGTGGGAATATCGTGCGCCAAGAAAAACGTTGACTCAAAATAAATGGTTTCGTTGGGGAAATAACTTCTCATTAATGGCGCTTAACAGTGTTTTATTGGCGACATTAATACCTGTTGCGGCATTTCAAGCGGCACTGATTGCGGAACAAAATCAATGGGGTCTGTTCAATAACATTCGCCTACCCTTTGAAATCACCGTGTTCCTTTGTGTCGTGTTATTAGATCTTGCCATTTACACTCAACATTTAGTCTTTCACCGTATCCCTGTCCTGTGGAAACTTCATCGCGTCCATCATGCCGATTTAGATATCGATGTCACAACTGGTACCCGCTTCCACCCCATCGAGATGATTTTATCTATGTTAATTAAAGTCGCGTTGATTTTCGTATTGGGTGTGCCCGCACTAGCGGTTGTGATATTCGAGGTTGTGCTTAATGTGAGTGCTATGTTCAATCACAGCAACGGTCGTTTACCTTTATGGTTCGACAAGCAGCTTCGTAAAGTGATTGTCACGCCAGATATGCATCGAGTGCACCATTCAGTGATCGTCAAAGAGACCCACTCTAACTTTGGGTTCTTTTTATCAGTGTGGGACATCTGGTTTAAGACTTACCGCGCCCAACCCAAGCTTGGTCACGATAAGGTAAGCATCGGTGTACCAGAAATTCGAGACGGAAAAGAACAAAGGCTCGACTTGATGTTACGCCAACCATTCGCTTCCTTCCCTCATTCGAAAGACAAGACCTAACGCCTCAAGAAAATAATAAAAAATGGCGCAAACTCATAAGAGATTGCACCATTTTTATATGCGTAGCTTCTCACCTTTCAGCGGCAATTCCCACTTCCGGACGACGTTGACACACTTACTTCAATACGTACTTATGAAGCATGGCTTGTTGGTGCCCTGCTATCTCTCCGACTTGCTCTGAACTCTCGATCATAGATTCAAGTTGCAGCTTAGTATTCTCGCCCTGCTCAGATACTCGAGTGATTGAATGGGTAACATCGACAGTTGCACGAGCTTGTTGTTCGGTAGCCACCATGATTTGCTCAACACGCCCTTTGATCTGGCTAACCGCAAATTCGATTTTCTCGAAGGCTTGTCTTACATCGCCACTGGTTTCCAGTGCATTGGCCATCTCACTTCTCGATTCCGTTACAGAAGCACGTGAGCGATCGGCTGCCGCTACTAGCTCGTTCATCATGCTACGAATATTGGTGGTTTGCTGGGATGTGCCGCTCGCCAATTTACGCACTTCGTCTGCAACTACCGCAAAACCTCGACCTTGTTCACCTGCTCGCGCTGCTTCTATCGCAGCGTTCAGTGCCAATAAGTTGGTGTTTTCAGCGATTCCGCTGATCATATCGACCATTTCACGAATCTGTTTCACTCGACCATCCAAGTCAGCCATCGACTCTTCACTCATGCTAAGAGATTGCTCAAGCGCTTGTAATCGTTGTTGGTTAAGGCCAACCACTTGGCTGCCACTCACTGACTCATCTTCTGCTATTTGAGCATCGTCGTTCGATGCGTTAGAAATACGAGCAATCTCACCAATCGATGCTTCCAGCTCAGTAATGGTGGTGATCATATTCTGAAGTGATTCGTTCTGTTCGTTCAAGCTCGAATTGGTTTGCTCTGCAGCGTCATGGCTTACTTCAGCCGTTTGATAAAGCGTCTCACAGTTACGCGTTACTAAACGAACCGAGTCCGCGGTGGAATCAACGACCGTATTGAGTTTTGAAGTGATAACTTGAAGCTCTAGCGGCCCAAGCAATTCACTCTGTTTAGAGAAGTCATGATCTGCAAGTGAACTCAACTGTTGAGTAATGTTTTTTAGCCCTTTATTCATCCAACGGCGTAACACGAACCATGAAATCACAATGATTACGGCAATAACCAGCCCGCTGATAAACAACACACGATCAATATTGGTGATGGTTTGATTTACAACCAGTTCGCTTTCATCAATCAGATGGGAAGCGGTAGAAGACAACTGATTCAATGTGCTTATGACTGTATTCGCGAGGGTGATAACTTGCGTTAAGTTCTGCTCTTGCTGCTGAACAAGTTCGAGTTTCAAGAGGATCTGTTTGATCACGCCTTCTTCGGTAAAGCCTTCTTTCACCATCTCGTAAGGCGCCGTCAAGCTCGCGAACTCAGCGATGTCTGGGTGCCAATCGGCAAAATCGCTGTAAGCCAAGTTAAGGCCTGCGATTCGGTTTCTCAATTGACGGTATTCGTCTTGTGCTTTATCAATGTCAGATTGCATCATCAGCATCAAGAAGGTGTTCGCCATAGCAGACGCGCTGGATGTAAATCGGTTCGCTGCATCGCTCGCTTCTGGGTTGTCTTCAACCAAGAATGAGCTGATTCTATTCATTTCTGGTCCGATAGACCCAACGCCATAACGGAACTCGCCCATTTTACTGTCGATCAGATTTTGCTTACTTTGAATTTCGATCTGCGCCAGCAGTACCGTGTTGGTCATGGTTTGCAGTTGTGCCATGTCATCGACAAGGTTTTGTTGTTGCTCTAAAGAGATTGCCTCAGGAAAAGATTGGGAGATAAAAAGGAGTTCCTCTAGCGTGGTATTGCTCTCTGTCGCGAGTTGGTCAATTGAGCCCCTTGTGGCATTCAGTGTATCTAAGTCGGTTGATTGGGTGCTGTAAGTGAGAAGTTTTACTTGTTCTAATACGCTTTGCGTTAATTCAGCATTATGTAGAGCAAGGGGTAATGCTTGTTCCGAGAGTGCATCAAAATGTCCCCCGACCCGTTCAACGCCCCGAATGCTAACCATTGATAAAAAACTAACAAGTAAAAGAATGGAAATAAATACAGCAGTGACGGTTTGAATGAGCGAGAATGTATAACGTGAGGGTTTTATTGATAAATTTGTGTCGGGCATGTGAAATCCAGTTTGACTACGAAAAGAGATATCCTTAAGTTAGGTCGTATACTAGAAGTCCTTGATGACGTTTTTATTTCAGTTTTTTGTCAGAAGAGTTACATATGAAAATCAGAAAAATGGCTGTAGTTACAATAACTTTAGCAACATTGGCTGCTTGTAGCTCGTCACCATCGCCTTCTCAGCTTAGTCAAACCGCACAGAAACCCCTATCAAAATCAGAACAATTGACTACAAACGCTTATATGAGCGTGTATGAACAGTGGAAAGGTGTGCCATACCATTTCGGTGGGACATCATTTCGAGGTATAGATTGCTCTGCTTTTGTTCAAATCGCCGTGCAAAATGCGACTCAACAAGCTCTACCAAGAACCACAAAAGACCAGAGTAAAAAGGGAAAAGAAATTGCGTATGGGGAAGCAACAAGCGGTGACTTGGTGTTTTTCAAGACTTCGATGACGGTGCGACATGTAGGCGTTTACTTAGGAAACAACCAATTTCTACATGCCTCGACATCGAAAGGTGTCATTATTTCTAGGTTAGATAACCCTTACTGGGCATCCAAGTTTTGGCACTTTAGGCGTTTATAGCGGTTCGAAAGATAAACCGCTGAGCGAGGTAACTCTAGAAAGATACGACTTAAACGCCCGTTGTTATTTATGCTGACTAATTACGACGATAAATGAGCAAACAAACCGTTAATCGTATTTAGCAACAGCAGTATCAAACAGGTTCTTTACTAACGCGATGTACTCATCGAGGAATACAATTTGTTCGTTAGTCGCTTTCTTAGCCCACACACCCGCTAATACTTCACCAAGATCCGCTACTACGGCATCTGCTTCTTTCAAAAGTTGAAAACGAACGCTCGAATGCAACTCTGGGTTTTGCTCGAAAATAGCCATGATGTTCGTTGAAATCATGTCGGTAACAATGTCTTCGACACTTTCGTTTCCAGTATCACCATTACTATTGGTAAACACATCAAGGTTGAATGATAAGTGCTCGATTAAAGCCAAATAGCCATCGGTTTCTACAACCACAATAATTCTCCGTTTTAAGCTCTAGAGCAGATTAATACGTACTTGCCTAATACTATGTAAATGAAGCTATTTGTCATCACTTTATTGCCCAAAACCGCATTAAAATGATCCTAGTTAGTATTTCAGCTTAAAATTAAATCGATATAGCTTTATGTGGTATACCTGCCTACTCGAGCCACAAGTCAATTCACGCCAACAAAGTGTAAGACAAACTTTGAAGCAAAGTATTGCGCCAGTTAACAATAGCCCTTTCAACTAACTCTAAAAGCTCATTTAATTTAGTCGCTAGACAATAACAAGCTCAAATCACTTTTCCAGTTTGTTGCGTTCAAAACCGTTTCGATTGTGAGACTAGTTCCAAACTATTTCATCACGTCAGGTTTTCAATTTATGTTTGTATTTCAAAGAGCTTGAATCAGTTCGAGTTCACAATTCGGCCAATTGATTCTGCGTAAGATGAAGAAGAGCTAAGAACATTGACGAGTGCGTCTATAAATTGTTCAGATTTATCCTAAACTATTGCTATTAAACAAACAGTATTTCTAACCTTCAATCTTTTTAACTTTCAGTCTTTGAGGATTTCCTATGTGGCAGGCCATTTCTCAACAACTTTCAGATACTCTTCTATTTAACTTTCAGATTACTGAACGTACCAAGGTTTCTGGTGGCGACATTAACGATTGCTATATGATCAGCGATGGTAATGAGCGTTACTTTGTGAAAGTGAATCAGCGAGAATTTTTACCTAAGTTTGAAATTGAAGCTGAGAACTTACGCTTGTTAAGAGAAACCTCCACTGTTTACGTTCCTGAGTTGGTGCTTATTGGCAAAACCAAAGAGTGCTCGTTCATTATTCTGAATTACTTGCCGACCAAACCGCTCGAGACGGGCAACAATAGCTTCGATTTCGGCGTTCAGCTTGCGCGGCTTCATCAATGGGGCGAGCAAAAAGAGTTTGGTTGCGACCAAGACAACTATATCGGCAGCACACTTCAACCCAACCCTTGGCATAAGAAATGGGGTCGCTTTTTCTCTGAGCAACGCATTGGTTTCCAACTGCAACTGCTCAAAGAGAAAGGCATCGAGTTTGGTGATATCGATGACATCGTTGATGTGGTGAATATGCGTCTTGCTGGCCACAACCCTCGCCCTTCTTTGCTTCATGGGGATCTTTGGAATGGCAATGTTGCTAACTCTGCGTTTGGCCCAATTTGCTACGACCCTGCTTGTTACTGGGGGGACCATGAGTGTGATTTGGCATTAACGGAATTGTTTGAAGGTTTCCCTAAAGAGTTTTATGAAGGTTACCAGAGCGTCAATCCACTCGACGTTGGCTATACTGATCGGAAAGACATTTACAACTTGTACCATCTTCTTAACCACTGCAATCAATTTGGCGGCGAATATTTAGCACACACTGAAGCATGCATTCAGAAGATACAGGCCGTTTAATACCAATTACAGCTGTTTATAACCGAATACGATTGGTATCAGTTACAGTGAGGAGAATTTGCCATGCATAAATACACAGAGAAACATGTCTCCTGTCCGCATTGTGGGCACGGTATTAACATCACGCTTGATGCATCTAATGGTAGCCAAGACTTCTATGATGATTGTCCAGCGTGTTGCAATGCCATTCATTTGGATATGCAGGTTGACGAAGTAAGAGACAGAATCAACCTTTCGATTGATGCCGATGATGAACAAGTATTCTGACAATCAGTTTCTCGTTTAAACCATGATCAAAAAAGAGCACCTCACGTGCTCTTTTTTAATTTGGTCATCGGTGTGATTTTATTGCCACCGATTCAATGCGCTTAGTGGCTATTTCTGGTTCGCTAATACACGCTCGACAGTATCAACAATTGCCTGCGTTTGTGGATCGAACTCAATGTTTACTTGGTCGCCTACTTCACGGCCGCCAAACAGAGTACGATTCAGTGTTTCTGGGATCAGGTGAACAGAGAAACGGTTCTCTTCCACTTCACCAATCGTCAATGAACAACCATCAACGCCGATGTAGCCCTTGCTCAACACATACTTCATTGATTCTTGGGGCAGCTCAAACCAAAGCGTGCGGTTGTTTTCTGTCTTAATCACATCAACGAGATTAGCCATCAAAGTAATGTGGCCAGACATGCTATGCCCGCCAATTTCGTCACCAAACTTTGCTGCACGCTCAACATTCACTTTGTCACCAACATTCAACTGGCCTAAGTTCGTCAATCGCAATGTTGCTTGCATTAAATCAAAAGCAATCTGGTTGCCAGAAATTTCCGTTACCGTTAAGCAACAACCGTTATGAGCTACTGAAGCACCAATTGCTAATCCTTCAACCATTTCATCGCTTAGCTCAATGGTATGAGTTTGAAACGACTCTTTTTTGTTGATAGCAACCAGTGTTGCCATGCCTTGAACGATACCTGTAAACATAAGATTCCTATTTAGCATTTTAGTAACAGTTTTTCATAGCAGTTATTGTGACATTTCTTTATGATTCGTCCAGTGGAAGCTTAAGATCATTGTCTCTGATTCCTTCAGAATGTCCTTTCCTACACTATTATTCTAATTTTCCCTCTTATTTGGAGTTGTTTGTGCATCGTTACAAAGAAGAATCCTCGAATCTAATCAAACTTGCGACCCCAGTATTGATCGCATCTGTTGCACAAACTGGAATGGGTTTTGTTGATACCGTGATGGCCGGTGGCGTAAGTGCTATCGATATGGCGGCGGTTTCGATTGCAGCAAGTATCTGGCTACCATCAATCCTATTTGGTGTTGGTCTATTGATGGCGTTGGTTCCTGTCGTTGCACAACTGAATGGTTCTGGTCGACAAGTAAAAATTCCATTCGAAATTCAACAAGGCGCATTTTTAGCGCTCGTCATCTCCCTTCCAATCATTGGTGTGCTTTTTCAAACACAATTGATATTGGAGTGGATGGACATTGAACAACTCATGGCGGAAAAGACCATCGGCTATATGAATGCGGTGATGTTTGCTGTACCTGCGTTTTTGTTGTTCCAAACATTGCGAAGCTTTACCGATGGTATGTCTTTAACCAAGCCTGCGATGGTGATTGGTTTTATTGGCTTGCTATTAAACATCCCGCTGAACTGGATGTTCGTATCCGGAAAACTTGGTGCTCCTGCTCTGGGTGGTGTTGGCTGTGGCGTTGCAACGGCTATCGTATATTGGGTGATGTTTGCACTACTGTTCGCTTACGTTTTAACATCAAAGCGTTTGGCGAAAATCAACATCTTCGGTACGTTCCATAAACCGCAACTTAAAGCTCAAATTCGTCTGTTTAGACTTGGTTTCCCTGTGGCGGCCGCTATCTTCTTCGAGGTAACTCTGTTTGCGGTGGTTTCTTTGTTAGTTGCACCATTGGGTTCATTGATTGTTGCCGCGCACCAAGTCGCGATCAACTTCTCTTCGCTGGTCTTCATGATTCCAATGAGTATCGGTGCAGCCGTGAGTATTCGTGTTGGCCATAAGTTGGGCGAAAACAACACCGAAGGTGCGAAGATCGCGACACACGTGGGTATCATTGTTGGTTTAGTGACAGCCCTTATGACAGCGGCGTTAACGATTCTTTTTAGAGAACAGGTTGCATTACTTTACACAGAGAACACGGCAGTAATTATGGTTGCAATGCAGTTGCTGTTGTTCGCGGCGGTTTATCAATGTACTGACGCCATCCAAGTTATCGCTGCGGGTGCTCTGCGTGGCTACAAAGACATGCGTTCAATCTTCAACATCACCTTTGTGGCTTACTGGTTGCTTGGTCTTCCTATCGGTTACATCTTGGGTATGAAAGATTGGATTGTTGACCCTATGGGTGCGCACGGCTTCTGGATTGGTTTCATCGTCGGTCTAACGTCAGCCGCGATTATGCTGGGTATGCGTCTACACTGGATGCACAAGCAGGACGATGACGTTCAGTTAGAATTTAGTTCTCGCTAGATTCGTACTCGCTAAGTCGGTCTATCTGATTTCGAACACAAAAAGGAGCTCTGATTTTCAGGGCTCTTTTTCGTTTAATGGTCAGGTAGATCGCATCTGCCTTAGTATTCACTCTTCTCTCGAACAAAGCGCGCAAACTTGGGTTTTCCGTTTTGAGTAAAACCATTGTAGCGAAAGGTAATACGGCTTCCGATCTCTGGCGGTGCGAGTCTCATTTGGTCACTGAACCCGCTGCCTATATAAAATTCCACACCCTCTTCTGTGTGAACCAAAATTGACCCCATCATCCCTTTGTACTTCCCTGTCCCGCTCTTGTATCCAATAACTGTGGCTTCGGCATCGTGATGCCTTTTGAGCTTTAACAGGTCATTACTTCGGCCTGCTTGATAACGACTGGTGATCTTTCTAAGCATCAAACCTTCGCCATTACGCTCATCGACATTATCAAGTTGATGAAATAAAGCCTCTTCACTGTGAATTGGTACATGTTCTATGTAGCTGACATGAGATTCTCCAATCACGCTTACCCAATGCAAAATGTTGTAATAGCGCTTTTGGTAATCTCCTGCGGCGCCTGGCATATCAAACAGCATGAAATCGATTTGGCGCCATGCTGTGTCACTCGGCGTATGGTCTAGAACGGTAGATTGAACGAGATGGAACTTGCCCCTTCCTGCCCACAACTCTCCTTCGAGATGGACCTTAGGTAAGTTTTCCGTAAACCACTTCGGTGAGTAAATACGATTACCATTGCGTGTATAAAGGTGTTGTCCATCCCATAGAGCCCGAATCCCATCAAGTTTTTCACTCTTCCAGTATTCAGAAACATCTATGCCTTGCTGGTAAGAGTTTGCAAGCACCAAATAGTCGGGCGGTAAATAGGATGAATGAGAAGAAAGCGAACACGCCCATAGAGTGGCTAAAGCCAGTTTGGTTAATCTCATCATCTGCTCCGTATTAATAACTGTAGTGGTCAACAAATACCTTTAATCCTAAGTGCTCTAGCACCCAGTTAGACAATCTTTGCTAGAAGATGCGATCCACTCACCAACCTTATCTAACCCTTTCATCTATTCATTGAATTAATGACTTATGACTCTCATATATTCCGCCGTTTTTAGTTCTCATATTGAGAAACGTCTTTTCTCAATTTGAGATAGGAATTCGCACTAAACATAAGTTATTGAAAAATAACAACATAAAAGTTGGCACATTCAGTGCAGTTGTCCATACATACTTAAAAGGAGATATCGCTATGGAACTACGTAAGACTGATTTAAACACAACGACACTGACACTTTCTATTTTCGGTGATCTGGATGCAGCAGGCAGTCGTGATGCACAAACCGACATCGATGATGTGATTTCTAACGATGGTCACCCTGAAATCGAAGTTGATTTTAGCCAGGTTGAGTTTTTAGATTCATCTGGTGTTGGCGCGATTGTTTATATGTTCAAACGTCTGACTGAGCGCGAACGCAACATGCGACTTGAAAATGTGACTGGTCAGCCTCTTGAAATTATGAACCTACTACGTATTGGCCACGCTATCCCAGTAAATTCAAAAAATCCTGCAAATTCATGAAGACCCACTAAGCTAGAAGTAACAAAAATAATAAGAAAAATTAGAAACATAGGACGTTGGCATGAAAATACTGAAAAACTACATAGCCCTTTCTCTGTCCGCTCTCGTTCTGGGTGGCTGTACTAGCTATCCTGAACAAGGCACAGGGGGTTTGGCTGAAAGTTACGATTCTATTAACTATCAAAACTCAGACTTCTCTCCTGTCATGCCAGACGAGCCTCTTGGTCCAGAACATGGATTACGCTTTGATTGGCAGCTCGCTAAATTGCACCTTGATGCTTTGATCCAAGAAGGTGCTCGTTGGTGTTTCCCCGCTGCTGTTGTTCAAGCAATCGAAAAGCAAAACCGTATTGCTCGTGAACTTCAAGGCGGTCTACTACTGGATGCAGCCAACGACTTAGTGATCCAAAGAAAACGCCTAAATGAACTTGAGGTCCAACTGGATTACGTAACTTCACAAGCCCGCTGTGAGCCACCAAAAAATGAAAATCAATTTAGAATGCAACTGTCGGTTATTGAACAGTTGTATGACCTGCTTAATGTTGACAACCAATTTGCGGAAAACTCGACTGAAGTAAATCCTAAATATATGGGAAGACTGGCCGAGGCGACCACTTTACTTAAAGAACACAAATCCCTAGACCTTGTTGTTACCGGCCATGCTGATGCAACGGGTGCCGAAGAATACAACGACAAGTTAGCACTTGGACGAGCGAAACAAGTCGAACGCTACCTGACTATTTTTGGACTAGGCGCTCAACGAATCAAAGCCGTCTCTGTTGGCGAAACCGTCCCTCTTTTTGAAGGTGAATCCGACGGCACGCGTTTAACGAACCGCCGAGTAAGTATTGAAATTATCTCGCCTAAGAATGCCGAGAAAATGGGAGGTGGATTATGAAATCCTTGATCGCTTTTATCATCACCCTATCGTTATGCTTTGAGAATGTCGTCAATGCTAACGATGAGTTTTCAGACGCGGTTCAAGTCGGTGATCTAATCCAAGTTAACGTACCCGGTGAAAGTACCTTAAACACGGGGTTCCAAGTGGATAAGCGTGGCCGTATTACTCTTCCAGAAGTAGGCGCTGTGTTTGTTGCGGGTTACGACAGCGAACAGCTTAACAAAGTGGTTCTAGAGTCGCTGGCAACCGCTTACAAAGATCTTTCGAACGCTTCAGTGTATGTAAAAGAGCAGCAAATCATCATCTACGTGCAAGGTTATGTAGAACAGCCTGGCGAATACACGCTCTCATTAGGTTCTAGCATCCAAATGGCACTTTACGCTGCGGGTGGTTTACGCCCGGGCGCGCAACTGGATAAGCTGATTCTTAAGCGAGGCGCAGATAAGAAAGAGTTTAACTACAAACGATTCCTTGATTCAGGAGACGAGTCAGCATTACCTACTCTTCAATCACTGGATTCACTATTCGTTCCAGCTTCTCCATTAGTCGGTAACATCGAGCAAGAGTTTGACGCAGCAAAGCTTGCTAACTCAGGTGACAGTGCTGATTCTCGTAACTCCATCAAAGTGTTTGGTGAGGTGAACGCGCCGGGTTCGTTCACTTACAAAGAGAACACCGACCTTGTCGACGTACTTATGCGTTCGGGCGGCGTAACTCGTTATGCCAGTGTTGAGCAAATCCGAGTGATTTCGAACAACACCCCAACGCTATTCAACCTAAAACGTTACTTAGATTCTGGTGACGAAAGTCTGCTTCCAATTTTACGCCCGGGTGCGACCATTTTCGTTCCCAAGCAAGAAGAAGAGATCAAATCCGGCGCCAACATGGTTTACGTAATGGGCGAAGTCGCAGCCCCTGGTGCTTTTGAAGGCAAAAGAGACGCGACCTTTATGGATATCTTGGCGAATGCGGGCGGCCCAACTCGATTTGCAGAGTCACGACAAATCCGTGTTATCAAAGCAGATGGCAGAGTGCTTAAATTCGATTTAGCGGCTTACACTGAAGGCTTACCTAACTCTAACCCTCCTAGCATCAAAGCTGGTGACGCGATTTTCGTTCCCGAAAAAACCGACATGAACGAGAAGTCTTGGTTGAAAATCACGCCAGACAGAGCAGTTAACGTGATTGGTGAGGTGAATCGACCTGGTCGTATTGAATGGTCAGATGAAATGAATTTCATGGGATTATTGGCACACGTCGGTGGCCCTACGCTACGCGCTGACACATCGAAAATCGAAGTTGTTACTGGTAGAAAGCTAGTTGTGTTTAACCTTGATGATTTTATTCGAAATGGTGCGCCACGTGACCAAATGCCACAAATTCGAGCGGGCTCTATCGTCCGTGTTCACGACTTGCCACAAGATCCTTCAGACAATAAATCACAATGGGTTCGTCAAAGCTCTGATGCTTCGATCTACATCTTTGGACAAGTGAATGCACCCGGTCGTTACCGCTTCACCAAAGACATGCACTTCCTTGATATCTTGTCTGCGGCTGACGGTCCAACAAAGGATGCCGACATCCACAACGTTCGAGTAACGCATCGTGACAAAACCTATTCGCAAGTAAGCAAACTTAACTTATCACTGTACTTCGAAACCGGTGACGAATCGTTACTGCCAAACGTAACCACTGGCGACACGATTTACATCCCAGAGAAAGGCAAAAACTGGTTAGATACACCGAAAGAAGAAACCGTTCGTGTGCTTGGTGCGATTAACAATCCGGGGCGTTATGTGTTCAACGACAACATGACCATTCTAGATATTCTGGCAGAAGCAGCAGGACCTACCGACAATGCTTATGTAGAAAAAATTACCATCGTCAATATGTCTTGCTGCCAAGGTCAGGCTCGTACTTTTGACCTTGTTGAATTCAGCAAAACGGCGAACATTTACAACTTGCCGGTGCTACGCGCTGGTGACACGATTTACATCCCAGACCGTCGCGAAAGCTTTATTGAAAAAGCACGCGTCGGACTTGATGACATACTGCGTATCACCACCACCATCGTATTAATAGGAGCTTTATAATGACAATTTCAGCGACCCATGCCGAAGTCGAGCAACTGTATTTAGCTTCTGAACTTAACGGCCAAAAATCAATATGCGTCACCGCCTGCCATTCAGGTGACGGCGTAACATCTATTGCAACCGCACTAGCTGAGCGTTTTCTTCTTGCGGGTCATTCAACACTTTATGTTGACCTCAACTTATTCAACCCTGCTTTCAAAGATTTGAATATGCTAGAAGATAATCAGCAAGGTCAATTGATTGAACATGTTGAATCTCAGCGTACGTTTATCGGTGTACCTGCTCCACAAGTTGCTTCAACGCAATTGGCTTATAAAGATCCGACAACGTTACAAAACGTGGTCAACAAATGGTTAGAGAAATACGACAGAGTCATCATTGATACCTCACCGCTTCTCAACATAAACAAAGGCAATATTCCGGCGCAGTCTGTCGCGAGCGCTTGTGGTAGTACACTAATTGTTGTCGCCTATGGAGAAACGTCGAGTCACCACCTAGAACAAGCGAAAAAGCTGCTTGATGCACAAAGTATCAACCTAATGGGCTGCGTGATGAACATGAAACAAAAGCCTAGCTTTGCACAAGAGTTGGTCAGACAAATCAATCGAATGAAATTTATCCCCGTTAAGCTTCGCGATAGCTTGGCAAACAAGCTGTATCAAAATGAGTTTTTGAACCTTCCTATGTAACTTTCTTTTGCTACTTTCTGGCTGTCATTAAAACCATGACAGCCACCTATCCTATTAGACTTCAAGCTCCAACTGCTCTGAATGATTCAAAACCAAATTGGGTGTTTTTGGCGAAATTGTTATTAAAAATAAGATTTTAAAAACCATTCAACGCATTTCACACACGTCATTCATGGTCTTACCACCTTTAAATTCCTTCAAAAATAAACAGCCCCACACCTAACTTTAGCGGTAATGTGACACAGACGGTTAAAGTGCCATGTAAATCGCATCAAAGATGGAATTCGTACGATTATTCCCTAAGATTATAAATAGAGGTGGTTTTTGACGAATTTGTAATAGTTTGACAAAGTTATCCGATGGCTGTTGAAACACAGTGGATGAATTGGCAAATCACACTTCACTGACTTTGCACGTTTATCTATTCAAACTTCACCCATCCCTCCTTCTGCTCAAATGGTTCAAATACACGGAAAGGATCACCATCGAGCAATTTAGATAATCAATTTACCTTGGTTACCTTAGTTGTATTATTAAAGAGAAAGGAAACTCAATATGAAATACAAGTTAAGCTCCGTATTTTTGTTAGTAGCAGCAGCCAGCGGTAATGCTAACGCTGGAGAATGTGGCAGCGTAACAATCGCAGATATGAACTGGAACTCTGCAACACTGATCGCCAATATCGACCAATTCATCCTTGAACATGGTTATGGGTGTGATGCTGAACTTATCCCTGGCGACACTATGCCAACAGGCACGTCTATGATCGAAAAAGGCCAGCCTGATGTTGCACCTGAACTTTGGAGCAACAGCTTAAAAGACGCATTAGATAAAGGTGTTGAAGAAAAACGTCTTCGCTACGCAGGTAAAGCACTTGTGAACGGCGGCGAAGAAGGCTTTTGGGTTCCAGCTTACCTAGTAAAACAGTACCCTGAAATGGCAACCATCGAAGGCGTACGCAAAAACGCAAGCTTATTTAAACACCCTGAAGACCCAGATACATCTGCATTCTACAGCTGCCCTGCAGGCTGGAACTGTCAGATCAGCGCCGGAAACTTGTTTAATGCTCTTGAGCTAGAAAACAGCGGTTTCGCGATTGTTGATCCAGGCTCGAGTGCCGGCTTATCTGGCTCTATCGCAAAAGCTTATGAACGTGAAGAAGCTTGGTTTGGTTACTACTGGGCACCGACCGCTGTTCTAGGTAAATACGACATGGTTAAAGTCGACTTTGGCAGTGGCGTTAATGAGGAAGAGTTCCTTAACTGTACCACCAAAGAAGATTGTGAATCGCCAAAAGCAACCATGTACCCGCCTTCACCTGTCCACACGATTACCACTGAAAGTTTTGCGTCACGTGCTCCTGAAGCATACGACTACTTTACTAAACGTGGTTTCACAAACGACAAAATGAACTCGCTACTTGCTTGGATGGAAGACAACCAAGCTGATGGCGAAGAAGCGAGTCTGCATTTCTTAAGTGAATTCCCAGAAGTATGGCACCCATGGGTTTCTGAAGAAGTGGCTAAGAAAGTTGAAGCTCAGCTGTAAGAGCTTGATTTAATAACAAGTAATTACGCTTCAACAATAAAACAGAAATAACGTCGCTATACTTGATGTTATTCATGATTCGGAGCCCTTTTCATTAGCGATTTTCTTATCGCATGGACAAGTGGCTCCGAACTATAAGGATATAAAATGGCTGACAGCAATTGGTTATCAAGCTTTCCAGAGATGGAACGCGGTGATTTACGAACCATAAAAAAGACGCTAGATGGCGCATACCGTGAATTTTCCCGTGAATACGGCGAAATGATTGAATCTCTCTTTGACCCTCTTCTTTCATTCCTCGTTTGGTTTGAAAAACTCCTTATCTCAACACCTTGGATTATAGTCCTGGCTGTGTGTACCAGCCTTGTCTACGCAGCAAGCCGTTCTTGGAAACTGGCTCTAGGCTGTGTTGCTTCTCTACTTCTCATTGGTTACTTTGGAATGTGGGAAGACACCATGCGGACGCTCAGTATCATCACTGTATGTACCTTGGTTTCAATATTCTTGGGCATTCCGATTGGTATTGCGATGGCTCGTTCAAATCGAGCTCAGTCAATTGTTACGCCGATGCTCGATATCATGCAAACCATGCCTGCGTTCGTTTATTTGATTCCAGTGGTAATGCTACTGGGCATCGGTAAGATTCCAGGGCTAATCGCCGTGGTTATCTACGCGATCCCACCTGTAATTCGTCTAACTAACCTAGGCATACGCTTAGTTGATAAAGAAGTCCTTGAAGCCGCTACCGCTTTCGGTGCGAGCAAAAAGCAACGCTTATGGGGTGTTCAACTTCCTCTAGCAATGCCAACGATCATGGCGGGTATTAACCAAACCATCATGATGGCGCTGTCTATGGTTGTTATCGCATCCATGATTGGTGTGAAAGGCCTAGGACAACCGGTTCTTAAATCGATCACCAACCAATACTTCACATTAGGTTTGATGAATGGCTTTGCCATTGTGGCCCTCGCAATCCTTTTTGACCGCGCTTCACAAGCGTACGCAAGAAGAACTAATGCGCATTTAGGAGGATTCAAGCATGACTAAACCATTGATTGAAATTAGTGGTCTGTACAAGGTGTTTGGACCGAAACCAATGTCTGTTATGAACCGAGTTCAAAACGGCGAACACAAAGATCAGATTCTTGCGGATACGGGTCATACCGTTGGTTTGAAAGAGATCAACCTTGAGATTAACCGTGGTGAAATCTTCGTTATCATGGGGCTTTCTGGCTCGGGTAAATCGACGCTGATTCGCCACTTCAACCGTTTGATTGACCCGACTCAAGGTAAAATCATGGTTGAAGGCATTGATGTGATGAGCCTCAACACTAAACAGCTAGAAGAGTTCCGTCGTCATAAAATGTCGATGGTATTCCAACGCTTTGGCTTAATGCCTCATCGCACTGTGGTTGAAAACGTTGCGTACGGGTTGGAAGTACAAGGCATCAAAAAAGAAGACCGTTTAGCGAAAGCCAACGAATGGTTAGAAACGGTGGGCTTAAAAGGTTACGGCAAGCAATACCCAGCGCAACTTTCAGGTGGTCAGCAACAACGTGTTGGGCTTTCGCGCGCTCTGTGTACTAACGCTGAAATCTTGTTAATGGATGAAGCCTTTTCGGCACTCGACCCTTTGATTCGAAGTGAAATGCAAGACCAGCTTATTGAACTTCAAGAGAAGCTTCATAAGACGATTGTTTTCATCACACATGATCTGGACGAAGCACTCCGCCTAGGCGATAGAATCGCAATTTTGAAAGACGGCGAGTTAGTACAACAAGGCACACCACATGAGATTCTGCTAAATCCAGCCGATGATTACGTGGAAGCGTTCGTGAAAGACGTAAACCGTGCTCGTGCACTGACCGTTGAAACCGTTATGCAGCCTCCTCTGTATCGAATCACATCAGAAACAATTGAAGGTGCTTTGGCACAAATGAAGATGCTTAAAAACGATTACGCTTATCACGTAACAGATGACGGCTATCAAGGCCTAGTCACACAAGAAAGTCTACAAGACGCCGTTGAAGATTCATCGGTACATGATTTTAGTGATGAGATATACGAAGAAGTCCCTGCCATCTTACCAGATGCGGTGATTGAAGAAGTGCTACCGGACACTATGTCTTGTGACTACTCTCTTCCAGTTGTTGATGAAGACGGTAATCTAAAAGGTGAACTCGAGAGAAGCGCTGTTGCTGATATCTTCTCAGAAAGTAGCGAGGAAGAAGTAGAAGCCGACCCAAAGCCAAAAATTGATAAAGCTTCGTAGTCCTACTTTTCGTGATTTAAAGCACGGCTGTTTAAATTATCATTGTTTGGGTTATCGTTATTTGAGTTATTGCTATTTAGATTAGCCTAAACTACATAAACCGCTCTAAGACCACTGTTGTTATTTCACTGCAGTGGTCTTTTTTATTTGTATCGGGCTCGTTTTCTTCTGAGATCTACCCGCACCTTAGGCTTTATAGGCACCTAAGTTTATATTTCATAAGAGAAAACAAAATAAAATCAGTCCGTTAGGTTTGTCACAAACCCAATAGCAAGATGAGTGAGATGCCAATTAAATGCTCTATTTGTACGGCAACCAGTTGAAATTATTCTAGAAAATGACTAAAACTTAATAGTATTAACAGATATTAAGCTCAATAAAAGGACTTAGTTTGATGAATTCTACTTTAGCGTCAGACGCAGCTACAAATCTAAACTCACAACAAGTGAGCAAGCTTGTCGATGAAAGCGTTCTGGAGCAAATGATTCGCGATACAAGTGCGGACATTATCCCTATCTTGATCGACCATTATGTCGAAGAATCACAAACACGCTTGGTCGCCATAAAAGAGGCTGTCACGCAGAAAGACGCTCAAACACTTGAGTTCGAGGTCCACACTCTCGGCAGCACAGCGCTTTCGTTAGGTAATCGCCCTTTGGGTGAATTAGCTCGAGCTTTAGAAAAGCTATGTTTAGAACAGAGTCATGATGCGGCATTTCGACAAGTTGATGAATTACTAGAGCTCGCAGAGCGTTCAATAAAAGCCTTGCTTGAAAGGAAAGAGGCAGGCTTCAGCTAGCTTTGCATGTTCATTATCGGTATCAGATTAAAAACTCAAAACAGTCGTTATTAATATAGTCGCCATAAGATGGGCTCCATCATGAACAGCAATGCGAGAAGTTATACAGGCCGCTTCTTAAAAGATTGCATGTGGTAGATAACAAATACACAAGACTCGTATTGATGGTTGCATATCACTATGTTATTGATTGGTTAGGATAAAGTTTCAAAAGGAATACACAATGCGCCCTAAGGTATTGTTAGTTGAAGACTCCACCTCACTCGCCGTACTCTACAAGCAGTACGTAAAAGACGAGCCCTATGATATTTTCCACGTCGAAACCGGCGCGGAAGCTAAGACCTTCATTGAAAGGCACTCTCCACAGCTTGTGATTCTCGACCTTAAGCTTCCTGACATGCCAGGCGAAGAAGTCTTAGATTGGATTACTGCTAACGAAATACCGACCGCTGTCATCATCGCGACAGCGCATGGTTCAGTAAACATCGCGGTAGACCTTATCCAACGCGGTGCAGAAGACTTCTTAGAGAAACCCATTCAAGCCGATCGACTCAAGACCTCTGTTAGCTTGCATCTAAAAAGAGCGAAACTCGAAAACCTCGTCGATAACATGCAAAGCAAATTCGATCGTGATCGTTTTCATAATTTCATTGGCTCTTGCCTACCCATGCAGGCGGTTTACAAGATCATTGATTCGGTAGCACCAACCACTGCCAGCGTGTTTATTAACGGCGAAAGTGGTACAGGTAAAGAAGTGTGTGCGGAAGCGATTCACCAAGAGAGTCAGCGTAATGGTAAACCCTTCGTGGCCATTAACTGCGGCGCTATCCCTCGAGACCTAATGGAGAGTGAAATCTTCGGTCACGTTAAAGGTGCGTTTACCGGTGCGACAACCGACCGGAAAGGTGCAGCAATGCAAGCGCATGGCGGTACCCTATTTCTCGATGAGCTTTGTGAAATGGAACTGGAGATGCAGAAGAAGCTCCTCAGATTTTTGCAAACTGGTACGTTTACTCCACTCGGTGGCAACCGCGAGATTAAAGTGGATGTCAGAATTATCTGTGCGACCAACCGCGATCCACTGGTTGAAGTAGAAGAAGGACGTTTTAGAGAAGACCTTTACTATCGTGTTCACGTTGTGCCTATCGAAATGCCACCGCTTCGTGAACGAGGAAGTGACATTGTCACCCTATCTAATCACTTCTTGAAACTGTACGCGAAGCAAGACAAGAAGAAGTTCAAATCAATAGACAAAGAAACGCAGAATCTACTTAAACGTTATGCGTGGCCAGGCAATGTGCGTCAGTTGCAAAACATCATCCGTAACATCGTGGTGTTGAACAATGAAACGAGCGTGACTAAAGACATGTTACCGCCTCCGATTAATAAAGTAGATGCCGCTCCATCATCTAAATCAGTGACACCAATTCGAGTAACTGCGCCTCAACCTGCAGTTGTTGAAGCACCAGAAGCTAAGTTGCCACCGATTACTCCGGAAGAGTTGGAACAATCGTCAGTTGCTCAAGCTCACAATGAGCCGATGACGCCTGCATTTACCACAAGCGAAGGTGCTATTCGTCCAATGTGGCAAATAGAACGTGAAGCCATTCAACATGCCATCAATCATTGCGATGGGAATGTGTTAAACGCTGCTGTGCTGTTAGAACTTAGCCCTTCTACTGTTTATCGTAAGAAACAGGCTTGGGAATCGGAAGATGAGTACAATCAAGCCTAACCAAGGTGTACTCGACATAAACCTTCATGAGATTTGGCTGTTGATCGACAGCCAAACTTTTGGAGGCATAGAAACGCATGTTTTAGAATTAGCACAAGGCCTGATATCGGAAAGCGCTCAGTATTCAGAGGCTGTTCGTATCGTTCTTTTGACTAAGTTTAATCCTGAAGCGATCATCGTTGAAAAGTTGAATGCGCTGAACATCCCTTTTAGTTACCTCTCCGATTTAGCCTCATGTTCTGTAGATTCAAATGGCAATAGCGCGACACAGCTGAAACGTGCAGTTCAACATTATCAACCAAGGCTTATCCATGCTCATGGTTACAAAGCCAGTTTGGTCAGCAAGTTAATCAAGCTTCCGCCTCGTTTCAACAACACAAAGCAAATCACCACTTATCACGCAGGTGAAAACCCAACAGGCAAAGTATGGCTTTATGATTGGCTCGACCGTTACAGCAGTTTTCTTTCTGATCAGTCGCTCGTGGTCAGTGAAAAGATTAAAGCGAAAGTGCCGAGTCAAACCCATCAATTGAATAACTTTGTTAAAATGCCAACCGGGTTAACAAGCTCCCCTTCATCAAGCCCATTCCATGTTGGTTTTGTGGGGCGATTGAGCCATGAAAAAGCGCCTGATCGATTTGTTGCATTAGCCAAACAGTTTCCTGATGTTCGGTTTGAGCTTTTTGGTGACGGGCCAGAAATGGACATCTTAGTTAAATCGCAGCCTGATAATGTGACCTTTCATGGGCATCAGACCAATATGGACGACGTCTGGAGCCAAATCGATCTGTTAATCATCCCTTCTCGCTTTGAAGGCTTACCTATGGCGGCATTAGAAGCCATGATTCGTGGCATTCCCGTTCTCGCCACCTCAGTTGGTAACTTGCCTCAACTCATCGAGCATCAAGTTAACGGCTACCTTGCAAATTCAGAAGCTGAGCTAGAACAGTTTTTATCTTTGTGGATGTCATTGACGAACGAGCAACGTGACTCTCTCAAGAGTCACGCGATAGAAACCGTGAAAAACCAATACTCTCCACAAGCCGTTGTCCCGCAGTTGTTGGAAATCTATCAACTCGACCGTTAATTCTAGCCTTAGTCGATAACTGGTTATTTGGGCTTGATGATTTAAGTACTTTAGTCAGTTTTATACTGATTCTCAAAATGACAAAACTCACCTCAAGGCTACGCCCTCACTTAATAATCCAACATTAAATCAGTAAGTTAAACAAAATGCATAACTGGCACTCACTTTGCAATCTTTAACATCAGGCGTAACTACGTCTTAAAAAGATTACGAGCCGAGTCCTAAAGAGTTTATTTGCCAATAGAGGTCACAATGGTCAACCCTGAAGCCAATAGATTGCCAGTCATCATCACGATCAGCACCTTGTGTGTTGGGCTTGGTGTTGTTTGGTACTTTGTGCCTCACCCTGCTGTCATTGTGGCGCTCGCTCTTGTGCCATTGGCCGGGTTATTCGTGTTAAACAAAACATTCTGGTTAGTTTTACTGTTCGTTGTCTTTTCATTTTTCCGAATTCACGAAGCTATACCTCAGCTCTATTCGCTAAAAATACCGCTGATGCTTTCATTAGGCGCTCTGTCGGCTCTTCTATGGCATGCATTAATCAGTAAAGAACTTAAAATCTTCTGGCACCCTTGTTTAAATTGGCTCGCCATATTTTGGGTATTGGTTTTCATTGGTATTATCTTCGCGTCCAACAGGCCAATAGCACTAGCAGAATTCAAGGGCGTTTATTGGAAAATTATAGTGATGACGCTTGCGATTACTTGGCTAGTAAACACCACGGAAAATCTCGCAAAAACCGCGATGACGATTATCTACGCTGGCGCTTTAGTCAGCTCTATTGCCGTGTACAACTCAGTAAATGGTATTGGGCTTGTCGAGGGCTCACGCGTGACTATTGGCCGCGATTTTGGCTCTATGTTAGGTGACCCGAACGACCTAGCACTGGTACTGATGTTCCCACTCGCCTTTACAATAAGCCAAGCCACCACGACTGGCATCTCACGATCCAAACGTTTAATCAGTGCCTTAATTTGTCTGTTACTGCTCGCCGCCATTATTGCCACTCAAAGCCGTGGCGGATTACTGGGTTGTATTGCGGTGATTGGTATTTTTGCGTGGAAGCTAGTGCGCTCTAAAGTTCTCTTAATCTCAGTGGGAACTGTCGCGGCCGTGGTGCTCTATTTAGTTGCTGGTATCTCAGACAGATCTTCTGGTGGTGCCGCTGAACAAGGTATCGATGAATCTGCAATGGGTCGAATCTATGCTTGGGAAGCAGCAATAAAGATGGCAGTTGAGAATCCACTGACCGGCGTAGGGTTGAACAACTTCTTCTCGAACTACTTCTTTTACAGTTCGCATTGGGACGGACTGAATCACGCCGTTCACAGTACCTGGTTTGGTGTGTTGGCAGAAACAGGCTTTATTGGTCTGATCATTTTTGTCTGCCTTATCGTTGCTTTGATCAAAACCTCTCGCTCTACGCTAACGAGGTTAAAAAACTCGGCCACAGAAATCGCCCCCGAACTCAATGCGGTCGCCTATGCGATCTATGCAGGTCTGATTGGAACAATCGTGTCGGGTACATTTTTGACTCAAGGCTTCAACTGGCCGATTTATATCCTCGCAGCACTCACAGTTTGCGTCTCAAATGTATCTCAAACTGCCTGTCAAAATGAGAAAACCTAAAAGACACATTTTAACCTATTGAAAACATTATATTTATTAGATGGCACAATATATGAAAGTACTTCTATATAACAAAAAAGAGGATTTTCATTATGACGTCAGTATCTATACATCAATTCAAACATTGGCTTAAGTTTCATCCTAATTCTCGAATTAGAAATGTGTTTTTCATTTTGAAAAACATCAGAAGCGCAGAGCTACCTACCCCTAAACTATTTAATCGCTGTCTATATCAAGCGCACAAGCTAGTGGTGAATCTGGTTTCTGGCTTTACGCGATTCTTCTACTGGACTCCGGCTTTCAAAGGTCGTGTGGCTCAATGTGGCAAACGCCTGTATTTGTATGGTGGACTGCCTTTTGTCAGCGGTCCGGTGCAAATTACGATTGGCGACAACTGCCGTATCTCTGGCCACACGACATTCTCTGGTTGTACTCAACAACTTGAAGGCTTGGAACACCCACTATTGTCGATTGGCAATAACGTCGACATTGGTTGGCAGTCGACTATCGCTGTTGGAGGTAAAGTGGTTATCTCTGACAACGTACGAATCGCAGGCGGCGCTTTTCTATTTGGATACTCTGGACACCCGCTTGATGCAAAACGCCGAGCGCTAGGTGAAGGTGACGACCCTCAGCAAATCGGTGACATCATTCTTGAACCCGATGTTTGGTTGGGCACGAATGTGACGGTCAAAGGTGGCGTAACCATCGGCGAAGGTGCCGTAATAGCCGCAGGCAGCGTAGTAACAAAGAATATTCCTGCCTTCGCAATCGCAGGTGGCAACCCAGCTCGAGTTGTCGGTCACATCAAACCCGTTGAAGTGACAGAATCCGATATGTTCGATTCGTTAGAGACTCATGGAGGTGACCATGCGTGATTTAATCGTATTTGGTGAAGACTTTGGTGGCCTGCCTTCATCGACTCAACATTTAGTTCGTCACCTTGCTAAGCAGCACAAAGTCTTATGGGTCAACTCAATTGGCTTAAGACAACCGAAGCTGTCCGCCAAAGATGTTAGCCGAGCGTTCAACAAGTTGTTTGGTAAAACCAAGGCCGTAACTCAAAACATGCTCGACTCTGAGGGACACGACAACATTACTATCGTTAACTTAAAGACAATCCCTGCGCCTGCTTCTAAATTTTCTAGAAAGTTGGCTCAGCAAATGATGTTGCACCAACTAAAACCGGTTATTGCAGAGCTTAATCTGAACGCGCCTATCCTATGGACTTCTCTTCCGACCGCTGTTGATTTGTGCGGACACTTAGGCGAGTCATCTGTGGTCTATTACTGCGGTGATGATTTTAGCGCGCTGGCTGGTGTTGATCATGACACCGTTGCACAGCACGAATCAGAGCTAATCGAAAAATCAACGCTTATATTCGCGGCTAGCAAAAAATTGATGGATAAATTTCCAAAGCATAAAGCGCACTTGCTACCACATGGTGTCGACGTAGACCTATTTTCAACACCCGCACCAAGAGCAAAAGATTTACCAAGCAACCACCGCCCTATTGCTGGTTTTTATGGCAGCCTTTCTAAGTGGCTTGATTATGAAATGATTGATCATGTTGCGAATGCGATGCCGGAATGGGACTTTGTTTTCATAGGTCCAAACGAGCTTGATACGCTCATGCTGCCTAAGTTGAGTAACGTACATTACCTTGGCCCTCGTCCACACCACACGCTACCAAGCTATTCTCAACACTGGGATGTGAGCTTGTTGCCGTTTGTTGATAACGAGCAGATCCGAGCGTGTAGCCCACTCAAACTAATGGAATACCTTGCGGCGGGCACACCCATTATCACAACACCGTTCCCTGCTTTGGTTCCATATCAAGGGCACGTAACCACGGTTGGCAGTGCCAACCAAATGATTTGGGCGCTTGATCATGCACGCGAGCTAAGCAACTCACCTATCTCTGTCGTCGAACAAGAGAGCTGGCAGAACCGTGGTAACTTCGTACATTGGATGTTGGAGCTATTATGAATAATCTGAAATTGCGGTTATTAGTCATCATCAATGCGATGTGGCGCCAACGCTACGTTATCGTTCTGCCAATGCTTATTTTGCCCTTTGTAGGCTTTGGTGTGAGCAAGTTGGCTCCAACTAAATATGACGCGCATACCAGTATGTTGATTCAAGAAACGGCCAAGATGAATCCATTCTTGGAAGACATTGCCGTTTCGACGATGCTCAAAGATCGACTTAACGCATTGAGAACACTGCTTCACAGTCGACATGTGCTTTACTCGGTCGCTGATGAACTGCAATTAACCACGCCAGATATGCCTGAAATTGAGAAACAAGAGATCATTACTGACCTGTCTCAACGTCTAACGGTGACTCAGCTTGGAAAAGATTTTCTAAAGATAAGTCTAACGTCGAACACACCAAATGGAATGGAAGCGACGCTGCGCTCGGTAAGTGAACATTTCATTGAACAGTTACTTGCACCGGAACGTTCATCGATTGAAGATTCAAGTAACTTCTTGAAAATCCATATCGACAAACGTAGTGCAGAGCTTGCAGAAGCAGAAGAAGCGCTAGCTGCATACATGAATGAGAATGTTCATTCGACGCCTGAGGTACAGAGCCAAAGTTTGAATCGCTTAGCTTCACTCAAACAAACACTGGCAGAAAAAGAGGCCGAGTTATCGGGTGTCGAAAAAAGTTTAGGGTCAATCGACCAACAACTTTCAAGAACCAACCCTGTGATCGGTAAATTAGAAGACCAGATCATCGACATTCGTAGCGACCTTACCTTGTTACAAGCTAAATACACGGACAAGCACAGTGCTGTGCAAGCTAAAGTGCGTGAGCTAGACAGACTAGAGAATGAACGTAAGAGTTTGCTCGAGGTAACCCAGCCAACGATGAACAGCGACCAGCTTTGGGACATCGCAAGTAGTACGACACTGAACAAACTTTCTGATACCCAACCTCTTCTGGTCACTCAATTACACAGCCTACAGCTGGTTCGTGCTCGCTTTGAGTCTTTAACTGAAGAGACCAAAAGCCTTCGAACTATGATTTTCGAATTAGAACACAAGGCCAATAACTTCGGCGAAAATGCAAAAGAGATGTACCGCCTTAAACGTCAAGTTGAAATCAAACGTCAACTATATGATGAACTGACAGAGCGTTATGAAATGGCTCAACTAACGGGTTCGCTTGGTGTATTCGAGCAAAACAAACGTGTGAAGATTATCGATTTGCCTTTCACACCGAGTGTCAAATCTAACATGCCGACTTTTGTTTTTATTCTGGCTGGATTCGTTGCAGGTATCGGTTTGGGTATTGGTTTAGCGGTATTGTTTGAACTGTTTGATTCTTCAATCAAACGCAAAGACGAAATCGAAGATATCTTGGGTGTCCCTGTGATAACGGTGATCCCTAAAATGAGCTAGTCAGCCTCAAAGCCATTTTTGACTTGCTAGATTCACAGCTTTCTAATTTCTTAGCTTCGTGCTTTCTAGCTTTCTAGCTTTCTAGCTTTCTAGTTTCCAAGCTTCGTGCATCCTAGAGCAAAACGCCAACACTCGGTTGGCGTTTTGTTTGTTTAAAGCCCCAAGTTCTAATGCTACTCTCGATTTACCCAAGCCCTATGATTCAACCTGCCATTCAATCGTATTTTGTTTTGATTCCCATTTTGAGAAATGAAAACCGCACTGGAATTGAATAACATAAGTAACTGAAAAATAAAGATTATTTAGTTGGCACAACTTCTGCAATCTCCTTGTGTAGTTAAACGTTTTAAAGAATTTACTTCAATAGAAACGTCAGAAAGGCGAAACAACAATTATAAAGGCAGGGTCCAAACTATGAATACGCATTTAACGAAGCATGGCAAAAAGATCATACACGTTGTTCAGCACCTTGCACCGGGTGGATTAGAAACCCTAACTCTGGATTTGCTCCGCCTTGCTAAACCAACAGACCAAGTGTTGATTGTCAGTTTAGAGGGTACTAAACAAGAGTCTATAAACAGCTGGCCGAAGCTAGAGCCATACAAAAAGCAAATCGTCTTTTTGGATAAAGCACCAGGCGTACAATTCAATATCATTATTAAGCTAATTAAAGCCTTCAACGCGATTCGCCCTGATGTGGTTCATACCCATCATATTGGCCCACTGTTATACGCTGGTTATGCCGCTCGCGTAACCGGGGTTCCAACTCGAATCCATACCGAACATGACGCTTGGCATCTGAACAACAACAAACGTCGTCGATTACAAGCGCTTGCTTTAAAAGCTGCTCAACCAACGTTAGTTGCCGACGCGACACGTGTTTATAACCAACTACGCACTGCTTTTTCTTATGAGAACATCATTACCATCAAAAATGGCGTTGATTGTGAGAAGTTTAAGCCAATGTCGAAAGAACACGCGAGAGCAAAACTAAACCTGCCGACAGACAAACACATCATCGGTTGTGCAGGTCGACTAGAACATGTCAAAGGCCAAGACCAACTTATTAAAGCACTGACTCTTTTACCTGCAAACATGGTTGTCGCATTGGCTGGCGGCGGTACTAAACGCAATCAACTAGAGCAACTGACTAGCCGCTTGAATCTGAGTGACCGAGTCATCTTTCTTGGCTTAGTTGAAGACATGACCACGTTTTACGGAGCGTTGGATACGTTCTGCCTACCTTCACGCCACGAAGGGCTGCCGCTTTCTACACTTGAAGCTCAAGCATGCAATATTCCAACCGTCGCAATGGACGTTGGTGCCGTCGATGAAACCTTATGTCCAGTCAGCGGCGCCCTCGTCAAAAGCGGCAGCATTGTGGGGTTAGCTAGTGCGCTATTAGAAAAGCAAAATGAACGCTTTTTGTCACCTCGTCGTTACGTACTCGAAAACTTCGACATCATCAAAATGGTTTCGTCTTACAACGATATATCAGAAGGAGCTTACGCATGATTGATTGGTTGCTTGCGGGACTTTGTTTGTTTTCAGGTGCGTTGATTGTCTATCATCACGCAGCCTACCCTTTGTTACTGCGTTGGTATGCGAAAAGCCACCCCGCACGCAAAGTTGAAGAGAGTCATCGTTGCTACAAAGAGGAACAGCAAGATTGCACGTTGCCGACCATCACCGTTCTTGTTCCTGCATTTAACGAAGAACAGTGGATCGCAGACAAGATTCGTAACCTTGCTTCACTCGATTACCCCAAAAAGAAGCTGCAAGTCATTGTCGCTTGCGATGGTTGCACCGATAACACAGTCGCCATTGCACAAATGACCATACAAGAAGCGATGTGCAGTGATGTCTATTTTGAGATACATGACCATCAAGTAAACCGAGGTAAAGTCGCGGTTGTTAATGAAGAAGTGACACGTATAACCAGTGATATCACGGCGATGAGTGATGTTTCTGCCCTTATTTCATTGGATGCTTTGCTTATAGCTGCCGCTCATTTTGAAAGTGACAAGGTTGGAGTGGTAAACGCAACGTATCAACTTTGTCCAACAGGCAATGAAGGCGAAAACACGTATTGGCAGTACCAAACCGCGGTTAAAGAGTCTGAGGCTTCGTTAGGTTCTAGCTTGGGTTCTCATGGCGCTTTCTACTTGTTTAGAACACACCTGTTTGAACTGCTTCCACTCAACACTATTAATGATGATTTCATCTTACCGATGCAAATCGTTAAACAAGGTTACATCGCAGAATACGAAACCCAAATGGTGGCATTAGAGCTAGAGGAATCGAACCTAGAAACGGACTTCAAAAGAAGACTTCGTATTTCAGCGGGTAACATGCAACAAGCGATTCGATTATTTGCCTTGTTCAGCCCGAAGTTCAAAGGCATCGCGTTTGCGTTCTTTTCAGGAAAAGGACTTCGCCTGCTCACTCCCTATTTAATGATTGTGTGCTTAGTGTGCTCAATCTTACTTAGCAACTACTTGGTATTTGAAGCGCTGTTATGGGCTCAAGTTGCCGTTTATACCATTGGCGTCCTTGGCTGCATCTTGCCAAAGCGTCTAGTAAACAAACCTATTTCATTAATCTCTTATTTGATAGTTGGACACTACGCCAACTTCATTGGTGGCATTCGTTACCTAATCGGACTAGAAAACTCACCTTGGACACGAGCAAATCATTAAGGACTTATTATGATGAACATCGAACAGCTATCTACCCAAAACCTATACCAATACAAAATCTCACGTGCTAAACGTACTTTCGATTTTGTAAGCTCACTGATTGCTTTGATTTTGCTAGCGCCCGTATTTCCGTTGATTGCGATGGCGATTGCACTCACTTCTCGTGGCCCTATTTTCTACCGTCAATTGCGCGTTGGTAAATCGACACCGGAGAAAATGGAAATCTTTGAGATCATGAAATTCCGTAGCATGTACGAGGATGCAGAAACTCGCTCTGGTGCAGTTTGGGCTACCGCGAATGACCCACGAATCACACCTGTTGGCCGCTTTTTGAGAAAGACACGTCTTGATGAACTGCCACAACTGATCAATGTACTGAAAGGTGAAATGTCTCTAATTGGCCCGCGCCCTGAACGCCCTACTTTTTACACCAAACTAGAGAACGAAATTCCTTACTTTGCCGACCGCACATACGGTGTAATGCCTGGTATTACAGGGCTTGCACAAGTAAATCAAGGTTACGACACCTGTATTGATGATGTACGTCGTAAAGTAGGTTTTGACCACAGTTATGCACTAAGCCTATGTTCGGTTAAGTCTTGGATTGCCGCTGATCTCAGCATCATCTCTAAAACAATCATCGTAATGGTAGATGGTCGAGGTCGCTAAACCAGTATGGTCTAATGTGGATACAAAGCCTGTTTTCTATAAAGCCTTAGGGGGCGATTGGAAAGTCGCTAATGAAACACAGAGTGCCGAATTAGCCCACGTTAACTAGACTCGCTGCTCTCGGTTCTCAGTTGAATGGTGTAATAAGGTTTCTTCCCTATCAATTGACGTAAACATTGGCAATGAATGTATAACGCAGATGTGGCTTGAGTTAGAGATTAGAAATTAAGAGCTGAGAGCTCAGAGTTAAGAATTAAGAGTTAAGACGAGAAAGCTTATATTCATAGAAAACCACAGCACTTTCGTCAGAGGCTTGCTCAACAAAACCTAGCTTTTTAAGTAAGTTGGCAGAGGCTATGTTTGAACGATCGACACCGCCAATCAGTGTTGACCATGACTCCATTTTAGCGACTTCTGTGATGAAACCCTTCAGTAGCTCACTCGCTAAACCCTTGCCCCAGAACTCTTCTGCAAGCAAGTAGCCAATATGAGCATCACTTTCGTCTTCTACATAAGCGAACAGAAAACCAATCAATTGATTATCGTTGGATTTCACTTGAAGTAAGCGGCTCCCCGACAACATTCGGTCGAGCCAAATTTCAGCCAGCTCACCTGACACAATACCGTGAAAGTATGGTGGAAGGTTTTCAACGACTGACGGGATTAGAATGCCAGGTACTCGCTCAAGCAGAGCCGAACGTTCAGGAACAGTAAGTTCACCTGCGACTTCTTCTACTTTTAGTCTTTGAGTTTCAAACGAGATCGCCATGTGTCCTGCCTAATTCGATAAAAATGTGGATTATACACCTGAGTTCTCGTGTTGGCTTCGTTTCCAGGCTAAAGCAAACTAAAGAACTGCCACGCCTTCAACTTCAATCACTGAGTTAACATTTGCTCGCTCGATTATCTTGAGTAACGTCGTTTGAACTAATTCATTATCTCGGATTTCGGTTTCACAAGAAAAACGCTCTTCTTGAACACCATCGCCCTCACCCAGCATAAATTGAACCGCGACTTCCGTTGCGAGATCTTTGGTCGTCCCGTAATACGCTAACGTGATTTTTGGGTATCCGTGGTCGCCTTTTTTAACCTGCTTTGCGATACGTTTTTTGGCTTTATCTAAATTCATACAACTTCCTTTTAAGTTTGAAATACAAGGTGACTAGAACACCTTTTTAAACGGTAAGCAATACAATCAGCGTTGGTTATAGAGATTCCCTAGCCTCTTGATACTAATCAAGATGGTACAGTCTTAGCGCTTTAAAGAGTGATAGCTAGAACACAGATAACCGGTTTAAGAAATATAATGACAGCGCGTAAGAGTTACGCTCCAAGAAACGGAAGATGTTTTCGTTGTTGATAAGTTAAGGTTAGCTCTAAGCACTGCTTAATCGGTGCCTTGGGAAGTGGTTCAGTTAGGTTCAATACGATTGCCCGATTACCTTGGAATACCAATGTGCCATCGTGCAATTCTCTGAATGTGTCGATTAGCTTTGTTTGACAGTTAAAGAACAAGAAATAGTTGTTTGGTGATTTCAATTTCCAGTCGATTCGAATTGGGCTACCCGTCTTAACGCTGTAACTCGGCTCGCCCCATTTCAGAGACTCTTCGACGTCACCTAAATCCAAATCAGAGCAAAGCTCAAAGATTAATGAACGCAACTCTTCAAGCCGAGCTCGAACATCATCGGGATACTCGTCGAAATGTGTTTTGATTGCTCTGTCCATTCAACCTCCGATTCATTTGTTGTGATATTAAAGTCCAGCTCACTTAAAGCATAGAACCTTAAACATTAGCCCAACTTTAAACGAAAAGTGCCAAGCCTCGTAAATCAATTTTGAGTTATCTGTTCGTTAGCGGTTTTCAAGGCCAGCTTTAAACCGTCTGTATCCTTACAACCAATGTAAACATGCTTTCCATTGCTTAGGCTTAACTTAAGCGCTGAACCTATCGATGCATTATACAACCAACCATCGCTCAGCATTCGGATACCAATACCTTGATACCACTTGCTTTGATAGAACGATGTCTCGGTAATGTCTGACACTTCTACATTCTTACGCCAAAAGCCAAAGCCGAAATACCAGCTTAGTACATTGTCTTTGACCTCAATGGTCATAGAGAAAAAGAGCAAAGCAATTAAACCATTGATGGCGTGAGCGATTAATGTCCCAGGGTTATTATCCGAGGTAACGACAATGAAAGCACTTATCGCAACAAGGATGAGCAACAATCCCTTGTTGAATTCCTTACTATAAAACACAGCGACAACTCCTATAGACAACGAACAACCCATTAACTAGCCAACCGCTATCTTACTGCGGCCTTTCTAAATAATCGTAGCAAGTAATGCAGGCATACTCCCACAACCAAACCAAGTAGCATCGCCTTGATACTACCAACCCAAAGTATCAAACCAGAATAACCTTGTCCCGGACCTAAGCCTTGTTTATTAATCACATCGACAAACATAAATCCGTTCCACAGCACATGCAGTGAGGCTGTAAATCCATGCACACAAATTGCGACGGTTCCAAGTAACTTGTACTTGCTAATGACAGGTGCGCCACAAAAAATGACAACAAGCGCAAAGGTAAAAATCAGAGGGCCAGACAGTACCAAAGTGAGTGTGATGACTTCAACGTGGCTCTCTATGCCATAACTGTATGTACAAAATACCATTGTCATTGAAAACATAAGCGAAATGAGTGCGAACCATAGCGTTCTATTCATTGGGGTTCCCTGCCTTAATAGTGGGTTTAGGACAAATTCGATAATCGACAGGAAGAACTAATTACCAAAAATACGGCATGAGAAATGCCCTTGTTACACGACTATTCGATGGACGACTCAGACTTTCATAAACCCAATGTAACGGAAGACTTAGAACACAAGCTAGGCAATATAGCTTCGGCTATATTGAACCACGAGCATAGACTGAAGACAGGTGCTACGACGGAACAAGTAAGGTAGGCTCTACTCATCAAACGATGAGCAATCCACGTATATCAGCATGAGAACCGACGACATTACTTGCTTCATCTATGTAATAACACTATCCCTTAAATAACAAGAAAGGCTCTATAAATGCGGGAGCAGAAACTTCTACGCTCTTATTGACAGAGGGGGTCATATCGCCCTGTTAAGGTGTGAGCAACGCAACCACGAAACCCAACCATACCACCGTAAACACAAAACCCAACGATGGAATGAAAAATGCCAAGCGTTGGGAATCAGTCTTAAATGCTTTGTTGAACGAAGCCGCTACGCGGCAGAGTAAAACGAGTGCAAACCATACTCTTGTAACACCATCACCCTGATGGTCGTTCACAGGAGTAACCCCATGAAACCCGATGACTTAAAA
>NZ_JBFRSX010000013.1:0-28701 GCF_041473835.1 Vibrio sp. 10N.222.55.A1
TTAATCCTTATTTGTTATATGCCTACGCGAGTTGTTCGAAGACCCATTCAGAGAACACCCTTTCAATGTGCCAACGGTTATAGTCGCCATCCGGAAACCTTGACTCAAGTAACTTATTTCGATTAAGCATGAATGCCTTGTATTTTTCTTTGAACTCAGCTTGTAACTGTAGCCTTTCACTATCATTACCAATGATAAAAAATGGTAGTCTAATAATTGGTGGCTTAATCTGTGAAGAAATTGGAGATGATAAGGTTTTTAAAGTAATCGTTGCTGTCTCAATTTCCCGTAAATGCTTAAACAAACTATATTCTAATGTACCTTTTTGAAAATAATAAAGGTCACAGTAAAAATCCGCTTCAAAGCCATCATTAGCTTCGGGATATGTAATAAATTCAATACCGGGAAACGGGATTTTCAAATTTTCTTTATAATAATGTACGACTAAAAGTTCTTCGATTACCGCATTTTTATATTTTAGATAGTAGTTATACTGTTTTGGTTGTTCGACAAGAACATTTTGCCACCAATAGTTACCACCTTCATATTCAAGTTCACCTATCTCGATTGTAAAGTCAGGATCAACTGCATAATAAGCTTTATCGACTCCGTCATAAATCCAGTTTTCGGAGTCTTCTAAGATAATCGAAAACCGTTTAGGGGCGGACAAATCAAGTCCAAACCTTTCAGACCACATAGCCTTTAGATCAGATGGATTCGCACATGAATCTAATGGCGTATTTGTGTCCTCAACACGCGAGTAAACAACCCCGGCACGAATGAGCTTGTTCTTACAACGAAACTCCTGAGTGAGGTAATACGGTTTAAGCCGTTCATTAAATATTGTTAGTACAGCAATCTCAGCGCCTTTGTATACCACAGAATTCAATTGTACATTGGGTACGTTATGTTCACTAAATGCCAACTTTCGTAAATGATTGATAATGTCTGCTTGGCTGTATGACTTATCTTCCTGAGATAAACCTAGTACCTCAAGTGAGTCTGAAATACCAAAGACAATATATCTATTACCATCATGTATGACGTTAGCCATACATATAATGTCATGGACTAACGCAGCGATATTTTCATGGAATTTTTGTTTAAAATCCCACCACAGACCTTCTCTACCACTTAGAAGCAGCTGATTAACTAAATGTTCCATATATCTCCACTCGGGCATATAACGCCTGCATAACACGTTTACTACCAAGCAATTATACTTAAAATTGACGCCTTAAAACGATAAACACCCGGCAAACTGAGATTGCCGAGTGTAGTAAATCGTGTTGATGCGATTGTTATGTTTTTATCTAAAAGCTGAAATACGATGGATTATCATACACTTCGCGTGGTTTCACAGAATCATCCAGATATAGACGAAGATGAACACGAGTTCCAAGGCTTTGGTACTTTTCAAATCCGAGAGATTCATAAAAAGTTACGAGATTCTCCATAGTTAATTCGCTATCCGCGTCTGGTTCTGCGGTGATTTCTACGCAAGCTTTAGGGCATTCTACCGCAATACGTTTAAGCGTCTCAGAGAGCAACTTTTTAGCTAATCCTTTCCTGCGAAATTCAGGTAATATATCTATGCGCTCGATAGAATAGACATTTTGATGTGCCGCATTTTGTCTCCACATGCAATTACAATCATTACTGTAGTTTTCAAAATACTCATAAAAAAATCCTTCATGCTCTTTATGCATAATATTGGATAACTGATCCATGATACTCCTTATGGATAAACCGTCGGCTGGTTAAATTTACCAAGCCTTTTAATCGTAAATTTTGGTTGTTTTCGGGGGCACACCAAAACATAACATTTTAATATTGTGCAAGCACGAATCCATCCGCTTAACATATCAAAAAGGTCACTCATAACCAACTGAATGCTATGCATTTAATATAAAAGTGGGTCTAAACAATAAGTGTGAAAACGTGCAAGCACATATTGCCGACTATGTAACGCTCGGCCTCATTCTTAACCACCCATAAATCTGATGTATAATCAATAATTTAAAATAAGCCTCTCGTTAAATTCGTGCTCAATCAGAGTTAAAAACCACTCTTTTTTAAGTCACTAATTATTCAACAAGCAATAAACTGTCTGTATGTACAGATTTTGTGAGGGGAATATATGGCGAGTCAATTCATGCAGGCAATTTGCGAACATATGACGATGCGAGGCTATAGTCGCAAGACAATCAAAGCCTACTGTTACTGGATAAAATACTTCATTCATTTTCATAAGCTTAAACACCCTGAACAGATGCATGCCGCTGAAGTTGTCTCCTTTCTTTCTCATTTAGTTAATCAACAAAAAGTAGCCATCAATACTCAAAAGGTAGCTCTCAATGCTCTAGCCAATTTATACAATCAATTTATTAAGCAACCTCTAGGAGACTTAGGGTTTAGCTATGCGACTCGGTCTCGAAAAATTCCTAGCGTACTCAATCATGCGGAAGCTATCTCGGTGATCAATGAAATAGATCCTAAATATCAACTGTTTTTTCGCTTGTTGTATGGTTCAGGTTTGAGAGTATCGGAATGCCTGAGGCTTCGAGTACAAGATATAGATCTAAAACAAGGGTCTCTCACTGTTCACAATGGGAAAGGAAATAAAGACCGAGTGACAATTTTAAGTTTTTCACTCACTGAAGCTATACAAGACAAAATTTCACAAGTTGCAGTTCTGCTCGCTAAAGATAACTTGAATGGGTTTGGGCCATCTTTGCCTCACCGATTAGGTTAAAAATACCCTAGTGCCTATCGACAACTTGCTTGGATGTACCTATTCCCATCAAAATCCGTCACTCAACACTCTGAGTCGGGGATCGTATGCCGACACCACCTACATGATTCGGTACTCCGAAAAACGCTGAAGAAGGCGACTAACTCTAATAAATTGCGCCACAAGCGAATTAGTTGTCATACTTTCAGGCACAGTTTTGCTACGCAACTTCTAAAGTCAGGCTCCGATATCAGAACGGTTCAAGAGCTACTGGGGCACAGTGATGTTAAGACAACTCAGATTTACACTAACGTTATTGGGCAACACTTTAGTGGCACGACTAGCCCGCTAGACGGCTTATAACGAAACTCCCTCATCGATAGTTGAACCTTGGCTTGATGGCTTCTGTCTGACAAGGTTGTCTGATATGGTGACGGCAGAACTTCAGCAACTGTTTTAGATAGTATTAAATATGAAAACACTAACCATACTTGATGGCGGCATGGGCCGAGAACTCAAAGAAATTGGCGCGCCATTTTCTCAACCGCTTTGGAGTGCTCAAGCGCTGATTGAAGCACCCGAATTTGTTAGCCAAGCGCATCAAAACTTTGTCGATGCAGGTGCTGAAATCCTAATCACCAATAGCTACGCCTGTGTGCCTTTTCATTTGGGTGAAGAGCTGTTCGAGCAACGCGGTTTTGAACTAGCCACACTGTCTGGTGAGCTGGCTAAAGCAGTTGCAGACAATGCTACCCACACAGTGAAAGTCGCGGGCGCGATTCCACCGCCATTTGGCAGCTACCGACCAGACTTGTTTAAGGTAGAAGAGGCAGCGCCAATCATTCAAACGCTTTACGATGCCCAGGATCCAAACATCGATCTTTGGATAGCGGAAACCATCTGCAGCCTGCAAGAGTTCGAATCCATTCATGCGGTTCTTAAGCAGTCAGATAAGCCGTGTTACTACGCATTCAGTTTGGAAGATACCAAGGGCGATTCTGCCAATATTCGTTCTGGCGAGAGCGTAACAGACGCCATCAAACTTGCCTGCCAATCAAACGCGACAGGCATTATGTTTAACTGTTCAGTGCCTGAAGTGATGGATCAAGCCATTATCGATGCCAAGAAAGTGATCGATGAGCTAGGCAGTGATTTAGAAGTTGGTGTCTATGCCAACAATTTTGCGCCTATCAGCAACGAACATGAAGCGAATGATATGTTTCAGGAGATGCGTGAGCTGGATGGCCAAGGTTACTTAACTTACGCTAAACGCTGGCATGCACTGGGCGCGAATATTATCGGTGGCTGTTGTGGCATCGGGCCAAAACACATTCAAGCTCTAGCCGATTGGAAACGCTCCCTACAGAGCTAATCCTGAGCTTCAACTAGAATAAAATAAATAGAGAACAGGTTGAGAAATCTGTTCTCTATTTGTATGTGACGTCTCTGAGTACACTGAGACAAAACAACGATTTGGAGCAACAGATGAGCGACACGCAACGCAAAATTAAATGGGGTATCGCAGGGCTAGGCAATATCGCCAATCGATTCGCTACCGCAGTCACAGAGCATTGTCTGCATGGTGAATTGTATGCCGTTGCCGCCAGAGATCACTCACGCGCAGCCACGTTCGCCAACAAGTTTGGTTGCGACAAGGCTTATGGTTCTTACGAAGAGATGGCGAATGACCCAAGTGTCGAAGCGGTTTACATCGCTACGGTTCACCCATACCACCAGCCACTTGCTGAACTGTTTCTAAAGAATAACAAGCACGTATTGGTCGAGAAGCCGGCTTTTACCAACCTTGCTGACTGGCTTGAGATGAAAGCCCTCGCCAAGCAAAATGGCGTGATGCTGTTAGAAGCAATGAAAACCGTGGTGTTTCCCGCATATCGTGAGCTCCAATCATTCTTGGTCGATAACAACATTCAGATAGATTCAATCGAAGCCAGCTTTGGTAACCATCATGACTATGAGCCCGATTTGTTTATCTTCAATCCGGATTTGTCAGGCGGAGCAACACTCGATGTTGGGGTCTATGGGCTTTGGTTCTTTTACGATCTGTGCCGAACGCTGGGTGTAAACCCTTCAAAACCTCAGGTAGAGATGTCGTGTCTTTATGAGGGGGCAAATGTTGATACCGATGCGTGCTTTACATTCTCTGGTGATATGAACGGTAAGATATCGGCATCAACAGTGCAAAACCTTCCCCGAACAGCACACTTGAGTGGACCTGAAACCAAAATCACCATTCACGAAAAATGGTGGAATCCGGCCTTTATTGAGATTGAACATCAAGGCAAAAAGTCGACCATTAACTACCGAGTGATAGGGAATGGATTCGAGTTTGAAATCGACCATTTTTCAGATTTGGTGCTTCAAGGCAAAACTGAATCGAATATCCTGAGCTCAGAGATAACCTCTCGAGTTCTCGATACGATGGAAAACGCACTGATTGATTCTGGCTATTCACATTTAACTCAATCTCGTCGTTAGGAAAAGCAAATTGGGCAACCTTAAGCGTAAGCTTGAACTGTATGAAAAGATATTTCAGGCTTTTGGGCCTGGAGTATCACACTGTCAGGTCAACCAACTGGCCACACTGCTGCACGTGAGTGAACGTCACGTTCAGACCTTACTCAAAGCGATGACAGCACAAGGCTGGATTGAGTGGCAAGCTAGCTCAGGCCGCAGCAAGAAGGCACAACTCACGTGTCTGGTTGAACCCATTGAGGCGTGTTACCAATACGCACAAACCCAAGCTGACGCAGGCAACATAGAACAGGTGTTTAGCACCTTGAGCTTCAACGGCCGCAATGCTGGCACTGAGTTGCAAGCCTTTCTAAGCAATACCAATCCGTCGACGCAGAATATCGCGTACATCCCGTTTCACCGAGAACTCGAAGCGCTTCACCCTCAACGAGTGCTTAGACGCACCGAACGTTTCTTAGTTATGCAAGTTTGCCAACGCCTAACCTCCGTTAAGCACGGCAAACTCAGCGGCGATCTGGCTTATCATTGGCAGCCTAATCAAGATGCGACACAGTGGCACTTTCAGATTCGCAATGGTGTTCACTTTCATAACGGTCGAACACTCGAACCTCAAGACATAGCACGCAACCTTAACTCTCTCTGCCAAAGCAAAATATGGCATCGCTGTTATCAGCATATTGATGAGGTCTCTGTCTCGGCAGGCAATGTGGTTGTCGTAAAGTTGAATCAACCTGATTGGCATTTACCGCGCCTACTTGCTAGGGCTGAAGCCTCCGTATTCGATCACTCATCACCGACTGATAGGCTGATTGGATCTGGCGCGTTCTCATTAGACATCTTCTCAAGCAAGATGTTGAGATTGAGCCGCAATAGCGCCTATTCACACAGCACGCCGATTCTGAATCGAGTCGAGTTGTGGGTCTATCCTGAATGGGCACAGAGCAAAGCCTGCGCTCAAAATCAGGTGTGCGTGAAACTGCCCGAGAAAACGACCAGCGTGCGTGGCGATGACCATTCTTCCCAACCGGATTTCGGCTCAACCTTCTTTAAGATTCAAAGCCCGATGTTGTCTTCAACCGTTCGTGAGTTCACCGTTGAAGACACCTCTGAATGCCAAGCCCTTTTCGATCAGTTGTCAGTGTCTGGCGACCACAAAACCAGCGTGGAATATGGGCATTACCTAACTACTAAAGACGTCGCGCTATGCAGCATTATTGATGAGAATGACACCTTCACTTCGTGGTTAAGCTTCTTCAGTCGCTTCCCGTTTGAGGACTTAGCGCTGCCTGCTGAGATGCTAGAGAAAATCGAACAAGGCTTAGCCTCAATAAGAAACCAGCCCAACGTTGAGTTAGCGATGAATGCACTGTTGGAACTCAAGCATTGGTTGAATGACTCTGGGGTTGTGGTTGAGCTCAAGCAAGAGGCGTTCAACTTAGAGGTTTCTGAAAAGATACACGGCGCGCAAGTAAATGGTTTCGGTTGGTGCGAACTCGACAAGCTGTGGATTAGCCATTTGTAAGCGTATTTCGTAGCTGAATGTATTTCACAACCTAGCCCAACCAAGCTGCAACCAATCATTATGTTCAGTCACAGCGTAGGTCGAATAGGCTAAGGGTTAGCTCACTAGCGATAATTCAGACTCTTTATAGATACGGTTAGCCACTTTGTATGCAGCCGGAGACATCAGTGTCTCTTTGCATCTGCGCTTAAATTGCTCGACTTCAATCGTTTGTTCTTCCAGTAAATAGCACAGCTCACTCAAGTAGTTAGCTTCAAACACAGCTTGACCAAGTGGTGTGCATTCGTATCGGCTCGACTCTTGGTAGCCAATCGCGGTCAACACTGATTCTGGCAGTTCCCAGAACTTAGCAATGGTGTAAGTCAGGCGAATGGAGTAGCTGTTCATCAGGCGCTTCAATGCTAACGAGTTAGGTGGAACAGAAGGATCAACATGCTTGAAGGCTTCTACCATCATCTGGAAAATGATCATCTTGCCTAAGTTGCGAATTAACCCAACAAAATACGCCGCTGCTTGCTCTTCTTGAGATGAAGAGTCTTTCATCAACTCCTTAGAAAACGACGCGGTTTGAACACTGTGATTCCAAATTTTCTCACCGAAGTGACGCCAGTAAATATTGTTCCCCGGCGTGAAGTTCTTCATGTAGCTATTCACCACCCCTTCAACGAGCCCTTGAGAACCCATATTTAAGAATGCTGTTTTTAGGTCGGTAACCTGTTTTTCATTGCGTTTGTAAAAGGCGCTATTTGCCAGTTTAATCACATCGGCAGCCATACTCGGCTCGCGCTCAATCACTCTTAACAGAGTATCGACATCAAACTCATCGCTCTGTAATTCGCCCATTAACGTGGTCACAGAGGCTGGCATCACTGGAAGTTCATTAAGCAAGGCTTTTGGAGAGCGAATCAAGCGTTCGATTTGGCAAGCGACAAAATCACTAAATGGGTCTGACTCCGTTCGAAGGCGAGACTCTCCAAACAAATAATCAAGGAACTCACCATCGTGAAGGCTAAGCGTCTTATCGACGATTAATGATGATGGCTGAGCGGACGACGGCGGAACAAAGATTGAAGACTGAACAGAATCAGTAGCAACGGTTTGTTGTTGCTCTTGTTGGGCAGGCTCTGCAGAGGGTTTGTTTTTTGAATAAACAAAAGGTGAGAATAGTGCCTGCAATACCCTTTTAAACATCAATACGGCTCCTAGATGATTATCAAACAGTTCGGGATATATAACGGCGGTGATTATCGCACAGGCAACTCATAAACCATACAGTGATAAATGAATCATTAACCTTTCAGCTGTATAGGATCTGTTACCCAACAATTTGCTCAGCTCCTCGGTATTCACCAGGAACAAAAAGAGCGAGCAAATAAAGCTTGCTCACTCTTCCATCAATCTAAACCGTGAAGCTGACTAAAACTAGCGTTCTGCCACTTCCAACACGATCTTACCAACATGCTTTTTCTTTAAGAACTCATCTTGCGCTTTATGGATATCGGCTAGCGGATAAGACTCTGCAACGATGGCGCCAATCTGCTGTTTCTCGATACGATTAACCAAGTTTTGGAATACTTGCGGTTCTAAAACCGTGCAACCAAAAAAGCTGAGGTCTTTGAGATACAAAGTTCGCACATCAAGCTCAACCATTGCACCACCAATCGCACCAGACACAGCATAACGGCCATGTGGTTTCAGCACTTCAAGGAATTCCGGCCATTTGTCACCGGCGACTAAGTCGATAACCACATTCACACTGCTTTCGCCTAGCGCTTTAACCAAATCTGCATCACGGGCAATCACTTCATCAGCGCCAAGTTCAAGTAACTGTTGGTTCTTGCTTGGGCTAGTGATGGCAATAACATACGCGCCGCGAGCTTTTGCTAGCTGAATAGCCGCAGAGCCCACACCGCCCGATGCACCTGAGATAAGCACGCGATCACCCTCAGCCACATTCGAGCGAGTCAGCATGTTTTCTGCGGTCGAGTAAGAGCATGGGAAAGACGCTAGCTCAACATCCGACATAGTGCTGTTCACCGCATATGCGTGTTTCGCGGCGACTTTGGTGTACTCAGCAAAACCACCATCGCACTCAGAACCGAAATACCATGGCTGTGGCAGATCTCGTCCGTACACTTCTGTTAAACAAGGTTCGATAAGAACACGCTCACCAATACGGTCAGCCGAAACTTCGTTACCAACGGCTACGATGAAGCCGCACACGTCAGCACCTTGGATACGAGGGAACTTTAGCGCTTCGCCAGACCAACTGGCATCGTCTGAATCATCACTTTTAGAATACCAACCGATTCGTGTGTTGATGTCGGTGTTGTTCACGCCTGCCGCCATCACCTTGATCAGCACTTCATTAGGTTCAATTTGAGGAACAGCGATATCTTCACGGTAACCCAGCATTTCTGCCCCGCCGTGCCCTAGCATCTCTGCGCCTTTCATTGTTTTTGGTATCTCGAAATTCATACTGTTTCCTTGAGTAATTTTGTCACCATATTCTGCGCCGATGCCACTGCTTCTTCGCCTAAGACTGGCCACGCGCTTGATACGCCTTCATGAAGTAAAAACAGTGGTGTCGCGAGATCCTCTCGAAGGCTCTGCTTGCCTATTAGCAAACGGACTTGTTCTTTATGCTGTGTAACCGCGTGGCTGATAAGCTCATTATCGGGAAACGCGGCCATCGCATTCATCGACATGCACCCATGTGGCGCATACTCTTCTAACCATTGTTGGAGCTTGTTGAAGATATGAGTAACCGATGCGAGCCCCTTTTCAGGCGACGTTTCCAACAAGAAATCTAAGTAGCGTTGGTGTCGATATTCCAAGGCACCAACGATCATCGCTTCTTTTGAAGGGAAATGTTTATACAAGGTTCTTAGGCTTACATCGCACGCCGTTTTCAGCTGTGCAACGCTCGGCTCAGCAAAACCTTGCTGGCTAAATGCCACCTCTAAGCTTGCTGCAATCTGTTCTCTCAACATAGTGCTCTCTCAATACCCGACAAAGGGTAGAATGATTGTTCTACCTACAGAGTAGAACGATCACTCTACCCCTGTCAATATCCAAATTTACAAACCAAGAAATGATAAATTCCGCGCCAAACAGGACACGGAATTTATCAATACAGATGAGAGACTTAGCGTTTAAGCTGGAGTCGACTGCGTATCGTCACCAGAACAGATAACGCGCCACAAAGTACCAACACTACACCTAGATCTTGGAGCATTCCCGCTAAAGCGAGCCCTGAGCCGATCAAGGTGTAATACATCAAACCAAACAGTGCGCCTGCACTTCCTGCTTGAGATTGGTAACGTACCAACGCTCGGCTCAATACATTGGGAATCGCAATGCCAAACGCCATAACCACCAACATCATTGGAAGCAAGAACCAGATCGTGTGTTGTGAAAAATACACACCCACCGCACCTAATGTTTGAAGCCCTGCTGCGATACCAATCAGAGACATTGAAGACACTTGTCTCTTCAACAATGTCTTGTTCACCAAGCTTCCCAACAGAGTCCCGAACCCAAGCACAATGCCGCTGTAGCCAAGCTGCTCAACGCTAAATCCAAGTTGAATGAAGGCAAATGAACCCAATTGATAATAGGAAAACAGTGCAATATTGAACGACGCGACCAGCAACGCAGACATCCATATATCGCTATCTTTGACCATGTGAATACTGAGTGACTTTAACTGCAATGGCTGCTTAGATTGTTGCGTTTCAGGCAATGACCATAGGCTATGTGCCAACAGCACTAACACCATAATAAACAGGGCAATAAACACATATTGATGCCCGCCCGCTTGGCTTAATTGACCGCCAAGAAGCAGCCCGATGATTGGGCTAATCGACAGCCCCATCCCCATGTAACCAAACACCTTGGCCAGTTCAGCGCCGCTAAAGGCATCTCGCAACATGGTTTGTGTCACAACCGAGCCAACCGCAAGCCCGAAAGCGCCCATGGCTCGGGCTATCATCAACCAAACAAAGCTATTGGTTTGCATAGCAATGAGTGCTGAACAAGCGAATAACCCCATGCCCAATAACATGGTTGGTCGGCGCCCCCACTTGTCAGCTAACACGCCCCATACCACCACACCCACCGCAAATGCAGAGAAGTAAATCGATAGGGTTTGAGCAGCTTGTGTGTAACTGACATCAAAGGATTTCGATATTGAATCCAGAGTCGGGCTATAGATGGTTTCTGCGATTTGAGGGAACATCAGCAATAGCACCATTTGCCATAAAGAAGGTTTTGTTTTCATCATTTTTCCAAGACCAGTGAACTTGACGAGGAGTCTAGGGGAAACTAACCTTGGCTCGTTAACAACATTAAAACCAAAAACAACAAGATTGGGACAAATGGCATTAATCAGCGAAACCATTGAGTTTGATGCAGACAGCTTACCTGCGCCCGTAATAGGGATTGCGGCAGAGCTAGGTCAGCATGATTCAGGAATACATCACCACGTAAAAGGACAGTTGCTGTATGCTCCGCAGGGTTGCATCACCTTGACCTTAGAAAACGCCATTTGCATTTTGCCGCCGACTAAAGCCGTGTGGATCCCGCCTTATACCAAACATCGCGCGCAGATGACCAATGTGGTTGCTTATCGGTCGCTCTATTTTGATAGCAGTATTTACACCTGCCCAGAAGCGATTGAAATTGTGGAAGTGAATGAGCTTTTAAAAGCCCTGATCAATAAGATGGCTTTCTGGGATTGGGATGTTGCCCGCGAGCAAACCACCAATACCGCCAACCTATTCTGGGAAGAGTTTTACAGTGCTAACCAACACTCGTTTATCTTGCCACTACCGACAGATCGCCGCTTTAAAAGCTTTTGCAAACAAGTCCGAACCGCTTCCTTTCTTGCCCCAGCCCTCTCGACATTAGCGAACTCGGTTGGCGCAAGCACCAAAACGATTACTCGATTATTCAAAGCCGAAACAGGCATGACTTACCAAGAGTGGCGACAGCAATGGCGCTTGTTTAAAGCGATTGAACTGCTCTCAGAAAACCGACAAGTCGTTGATGTGGCTCATCTGCTAGAGTTCTCATCCAACAGTGCGTTTATCGCTTTTTTCAAACAGCAAACTGGACAAACCCCGTTGGCCTTTACCAAGTTAGGGGCGTGATTGTTGTTATCCAAACTCTGAAGTTTTACTGAGCTCAGATACAAAAAACCAGAACATGAGTTCTGGTTTTTAAAAGTACTTTAAAGCTAGATGCCGTCGTTACTTGGTATAGAAAGCGCGTTTCAATGCCATCTCTAAACCACGAACTTCAGCTAAGCCTTTCAATCGACCAATCGCCGAATAACCTGGGTTAGTGGTTTTCTTAAGGTCATCCAGCATTTGATGACCGTGATCCGGACGCATTGGAATTAAGCGGTGATCGCCCACTTCTGCACGACGATTTTCTTCATCCAAAATAGCCATCACAACGTTGTACATGTCCACATCACCATCGAGGTGCGCTGCTTCGTGGAATGTCATTGGGTTGCTCTCTTCACGCTTAGTTGAACGCAGGTGCGTAAAGTAAATTCGGTCACCGTGCTTTTTGATCATATTAACCAGGTCATTGTCGCCACGAACACCGTATGAACCCGTACACATCGTCAAGCCATTCATTTTGCTCGGTACATGCTCGGTCAACCAATCAATGTCTTCGATCGTTGAAACGATGCGAGGCAAGCCTAGAATCGGACGCGGTGGATCGTCTGGGTGAACCGCCATCTTCAAGCCATTCGCATCACAGATAGGCATCAGCTCAGCGAGGAAGTAAGACATGTGCTCACGTAGCTTGTCTTTGTCGATTCCCGCATAGCGATCTAGCTGTGCTTGAAACGCTTCTAGTGTGTAACCTTCTTCAGCGCCTGGCAGGCCAGCGATGATGTTATTAGTCAGTTGCTGAATTTGCTCTGGCGTCATGTTGTTGAAGTAATCCAACGCTTGAGCTTGCTCTGATTCTGAATAGTCCGATTCTGCACCTGGACGTTTCAAGATATGCAGCTCAAATGCCGCAAACGCGATTTGGTCAAAACGCAGTGCGCGCGAGCCATCAGGCATTTCAAATTCTAAATCGGTACGCGTCCAGTCCAACACGGGCATGAAGTTATAACAAACCGTATCGATGCCACACTCAGCAAGGTTAGACAGAGTTTGCTTATAGTTATCAATCCACTGCTGGTAGTTGCCAGTTTGAGTTTTGATCTCTTCGTGCACAGGCACGCTTTCTACAACCGACCACGTTAAACCTTTCTCTTCGATAATGGCTTTACGCTTAAGGATTTCTTCTTTTGTCCAAACTTCACCATTTGGAATATGGTGCAGTGCATTCACAATACCAGTTGCGCCCGCTTGACGAATATCGTCTAGCGAAACTTGATCATTAGGGCCGTACCAACGCCACGTTTGTTCCATGAGACTTACCTTTCTTTAAGACGCACTTAGCCGGCTCGAATTAATCAAGCTAAATGCAATAACGACTTCTTAATGGCAGCAATGACAATTACTGCCCGAGATAGCACCGGTCTACGCCGGTCTAAAGACGATTACCTATCTACAACCTAGTGAATGAATCAGCTTTCAAGAGGAGCCTTGTCGCTGAATTCAACATTAGCTTCAGAACTAGCTTTCTGAGCTAAGCAGCACCACTGGGTTGGAGCTAAATAAGTAACCATCAAAGTTTGGGTCATCAATGTCTGACAGCGCTAACAAACGCTGTTTAACATTCTCAAGGTGTTGCCACATTGCGTTCTTAGCAGCGACAGGGTCTTTGCGCTGTAAGGCGGCGAGGATACGAGCGTGATCATCTAACCATTCTTCACGGTAATCTTGACCACTGATGTGAGAGTGGAGTTTATTCCACATTGGACTCTTTTCGCGTCGATCCCAGGATTGTTTCAACATATCTACCAGCACAGAGTTTTGAGTTGCCTCTGCAATACACATGTGAAATCTTTCATCTCCGCTGCAATCGGTAGTGCCGCTTGCAAGCTCTTCGCGCTCGAGTTCGAGTGCAGAGCGCATCTTAATGATGTCGCCCGGAGTGACCTGAGTTGCCGCAAACTCCGCGATATTACTTTCCAGTAATTGGCGGGCCTGCAGCATCTCGAATGGACCAGCGTCATCACTGACCACATTCTCGCGAGAATGAGTTGGAATGTTCAGGACATAAACACCCGACCCTTTTTTCACCTCAACTAAGTTTTCAAGCTCTAGCATGATGATCGCTTCACGCACTACAGTGCGGCTTACATCTAGACGATCAGCAATATCGCGTTCTGGAGGTAACCTATCTCCGACCTTATACAGGCCTTCAATCAGTTCTTTTCTTAGTACTAACCCTATCTCCTGATAAGGTCTTTTCGGCTCGAAAGGCATCATGATGATATTGTCACTTCTTTCCATTGTATTTCTCTCGCCATCATAATGACCAAATATAATTGGTCAACCTCTATATCTTAAAATGCAGTAACACCTTGTTTTTGTATTACTCTTTTTTCTATATTTGCTCGTTATTCAACAGCCTGAATACGGTCAATCAATGCGCTCAATTCTGGGTCCGCTTTATCTAGCGCGTCGTACATAGGTTGAACCGCTAGTGCGAACGCAGCCTTGTCTGGTTCCACAAAAGTAACGCCCATTTTCTCGGCTTTAGCACGCTCTTTTGCTTCCGATTCAGCCCACAATTTTTTCATCAATTCAGATGAATCACTTGCCGCCTTCATTAGCGCATCTTGTTGTTCTGCAGTCAGTTTATCGTATGCTTTGGTTGAGATAACCAACACATCCGGAACCATCGTGTGCTCATCTAAGCTGAAGTATTTAGACACTTCACTGTGACGGCTCAAGCTGAAAGAAGGAATGTTATTTTCAGCCGCATCTACGACACCTTGCTGCAGTGCTGTGTACAACTCACCGTAAGCTAGTGGCGTTGGGTTACCGCCTAACGCTTTCACCATCGCAATTGCTGATGGGCTTGGTTGAACACGAACTTTCAAACCTTTCAGATCTTCTGGTGTGTTAATTGGCTTATTGGTATAGAAGCTACGCGCACCAGCGTCGTAGTAAGTCACACCAATAAAGCCGCTATCACGAGAAGAGTTAAGAATGTCACGACCTACTTCACCATCAGTCACACTGTAGTAGTGCGCTTGATCGCGGAATAAGTAAGGCATGTTGAATGATGAATAAGCAGGAGAAAAAGCTTCTAGCTCAGCAGCATTACTTTTCACCATATCTAAAGCGCCGTTCTGCATCAGCTCCATAGATTCACGCTGTGTACCCAATTGAGCATCAGGGTAAATACGAATACGCACCTCACCATCAGTCAATTCACGTACTTCTTTCGCCATAAACGTCATCGCTTCATGTACTGCATGGTCACGAGGGTGGTTATGGCTCAGTTTCAATGTTGTCGCTGCATAAGCAGAAGCTGTTGCTCCAAAAGTCAAAGCAGCACCGACAACCGCACTAATCAAAGTTTTACGCGTCATCATCATTCTTATTCTCCGTGGATTGGTTATCCAAAATGTAGGGTGTTTTTTGTTATGGGCTCATATTGGGGCTCAAAAAAGGAACCGTCAAAGCTGAAATTAAAATTGATTGACCAAAGTCACAATAAAAACCCATAAATTGGTCAACCAAAATCATTTGTGAAGTTGCTCACGCCAACCAAAAAATGAATAGCTTATGATTCAGCCAGATTTTTGAACATCCCATCCCTACATAGAAACAATTTCTTACATTGGTAAACCAATTGTTATGAGATACGCAATTTTGTTGAAAGGAAATAAACATGAATAAATTGGTCAGTTACATAAATAGAGGGTTGGCCGCCTTTACAGTGTCTCTATCGTCTTTCTTGGTGCTATGCGTGATATGGCAGGTTCTATCCCGCTATGTTATTGGCAAACCAAGTACTGTTACCGACGAGCTCGCTCGTTACCTCTTTATGTGGGTAGCCCTGATTGGTGCTGCTTACACAACAGGTCTGAAACGCCACCTTGCCATCGACCTACTTACGATGAAGCTGACTGGCAAACGTAAATTAATCAACGAAATCATTATCCAAATAGCCATCGCTTCTTTCTCTTATATCGTTCTGGTACACGGTGGCAGCCAACTTGCAGCTAAAACACTTGCGATGGGACAACTGACTCCCGCTCTAGGTTTAGAAATGGGCTACATCTACTTCTGCTTACCGGTTAGTGGCGCTTTGATGATTTTTTACTCAGTCGTATTTACCTACGAACGCGTTAAACAATTAATGTCAGGTGACGATTTGATCACCGACTCACAACTTGATTGATAGAAGGATTTCACAATGGAATGGCAAGTAATACTGACATTATTCGGTAGTTTCGCTGTACTGCTTACAATCGGTGTACCGGTCTCTTTTGCGATTGGTTTATCGTCACTAGCAACCATCTTAATGAGCTTACCGCTTGAGCCTGCAATTGCTGTAGTTGCTCAACGTATGGCGGCAGGCCTTGATAACTTTGCACTATTAGCAATTCCGTTCTTCATTTTGGCGGGCAACATCATGAACCAAGGCGGCATCGCGCTGCGTTTGATCAACTTCGCGAAAGTGTTGGGTGGTCGTCTACCAGGTTCACTCGCCCACGTAAACGTGATGGCAAACATGATGTTTGGGTCTATCTCAGGCTCAGCGGTTGCATCGGCTGCTGCAGTTGGTGGTACTATGTCTCCTCTGCAAAAGAAAGATGGATATGACGAAAACTACTCGGCTGCGGTAAATATTACGTCATGTCCTGCGGGCTTGCTTATCCCACCTAGCAACACGCTGATCGTGTTCTCATTAGTTTCTGGTGGTACCTCTATTGCAGCATTGTTCTTAGCAGGCTACATCCCAGGCCTATTGATGGGGCTGAGCATCATGATGGTGGCAGGTATTATCGCGAAACGTCGTGGCTACCCAGTCGCAGCTCGTCCTTCCACATCAATGGTATGGAATACCTTCCTAAAAGCAGCACCTTCTTTAGCACTGATCGGCATCATCATGGGCGGCATCATTGGCGGTATCTTTACTGCGACTGAGGCTTCCGCAATTGCTGTGGTATACACGTTTGTTTTAGCTGTGCTTGTCTACCGCGAAGTGAAATGGGGTGATATTCCAAAGATCATCCTTGAGTCTGCAGTAACAACATCTATCGTTCTATTACTGGTTGGCGCATCAATGGGCATGTCTTGGGCAATGGCGAACGCCGATGTACCTTACATGATTGCCGATGCTCTACTCGCGGTTTCCGAAGACCCACTAATGATCCTACTGATTATCAACGTGATTCTGTTGATTGTTGGCATCTTTATGGATATGACCCCTGCGGTTCTTATCTTCACACCAATCTTCTTACCAATCGCGCTAGACCTAGGCATCGACCCTGTGCACTTCGGCATCATGATGACCTTCAACCTTGCTATCGGTATCTGTACACCGCCAGTAGGCAGTGCTCTGTTCATCGGTTGTTCGGTTGCCAACATTGCCATCGACAAAGTCATCAAGCCTTTATTGCCATTCTATGCCGCACTTATTGCAGCCCTAATGGCCGTTACTTTTATCCCTGAGCTGAGCTTGTTCCTACCTGAATTGGTACTGGGCTACGGTTCGTAATTTGGTCACAGATAGATTCTAAGACTGCTAAACACTCAAACGCTTTATCAAATAATAAAATCCCGCTGGTTCGCTGGCGGGAAAAGGAACTGAATAATGAAGACTGTTGCTAACTCTACGCTGCCAAACACTGTACTACGACCTGACTACGACCGTTCAGCACTCCAAAGCCGTATCGTGCACCTTGGCTTCGGTGCATTTCACCGAGCGCATCAAGCGTTGTTCACCAATGAAATGCTCAGCAAGACCAGCACTGATTGGGGTATTTGCGAAATTAACCTATTCGGAGGCGAAGACTTAATTGAATCACTTCGCACGCAAGATCACCTTTACACGGTTGCTGAAAAAGGCGCTGAATCCACAGACGTTAAAGTGATCGGCTCAGTGGCCGAATCTCTTCACCCAAGCCTAGACGGCATCGAAACCGTATTAGAAAAAATGGCCGAACCTCAAGTGGCTATCGTTTCTATGACCATCACAGAGAAAGGCTACTGCGCAGACCCAGCGACAGGAAAACTCGACAAAAATAACCCATTAGTCATCGCTGACCTAGCTAACCCAAGCGAACCTAAATCAGCATTAGGTTACATTGTGCAAGCGCTCAAAATTCGACGTGAACGTGGCTTAACACCATTCACGGTCATGTCTTGCGATAACGTGCAAGAGAACGGTCATGTAGCAAAAGCAGCGATCATTGAGTTTGCTCAACTGCTTGACCCAGAATTACGTGATTGGATTGAAACCAATGTCACCTTCCCATGCACCATGGTTGACCGTATCGTACCCGCAGCAACAGAAGAAACACTGACAGAAATTGCAGAACTGCTTGGTTGTGAAGACCCATGTGGCATCGCCTGTGAACCCTTTCGCCAATGGGTGATTGAAGATAACTTTGTGGCAGGTCGTCCAGATTGGAATGTCGCTGGCGCAGAGTTCGTAGAAGATGTGGTGCCTTACGAAGAGATGAAACTGCGTATGCTCAATGGCAGTCACTCTTTCCTTGCTTACCTTGGATACCTTGGTGGCTACGACCATATTTCCGACACTATGACGGATGCTGGCTACCGAAAAGCCGCTTTTGACATGATGATGAAATCACAGGCACCTTCGTTAACGATGCCTGAAGGGACTGATTTAGAAGGTTACGCAACCTTGCTGATCAACCGCTTCACTAACCCAAGCTTGAAGCACAAGACGTGGCAGATTGCGATGGATGGCAGCCAGAAGATCCCTCAACGTATGGGTGGCAGCTTACGATTCCATTTAGATCAAGGCTCAGATTTCTCGTGGCTTGCAACCGCCATCGCTGGCTGGATGCGCTATGTATCTGGCGTTGATGAGCAAGGCAATGAGATTGATGTCCGCGATCCAATGGCAGACACACTTCGCCAGATCTGCGACCAGCATGGACTCAATGTTTCTGTGGTTCCAGCATTACTTGCGGTTGAAGCGATTTTCCCTGCCGAGCTAGGCCAAGACCCGCAGGTCATTGATGCGGTAAGTTCAGCGTACCAATCATTAATTGAACACGGTGCCGTTGCGACCGTGGCTGCGTTATAAGGAGTACAAACAATGAAGAATTTCTTATGTGAAGACTTTTTACTGTCGAATGAGACTGCACGTCGTTTGTACCATGAACACGCAAGCCACCAGCCGATTTATGACTATCACTGCCATCTAAACCCGGCAGAAGTGGCTCAAGATCGTCAGTTCGAAAACATGTCTAAGATTTGGCTTGAAGGTGACCACTACAAATGGCGTGGTATGCGTTCAGCAGGGATTGATGAGCGTCTGATTACTGGAGGCGCAAGCGATTATGATAAGTTCATGGCCTGGGCTAGAACCGTCCCTCAAACCTTGGGCAACCCACTTTACCATTGGACTCATTTAGAACTACGCCGCCCATTTGGTATTACTGGCACTCTCTTTGGTCCAGAAACCGCAGACCAAATTTGGCACGAAGGCAACGAGCTATTAGCGACACCAGAATTTAGTGCTCGCGGCATCATGAAGCAGATGAATGTGGTGATGGCTGGTACGACAGACGATCCAATTGATTCTCTTGAACACCATAAGGCGATCGCTCAAGACAATTCATTTGATGTACAAGTGTTACCAAGCTGGCGCCCAGATAAAGCCTTCAAAATCGAACTCGACACCTTTGTCGATTACCTGCGCCAACTTGGTCAAGTAGCCGATATCGAGATCCGTCGATTTGATGATCTGTTGAGTGCGCTAGACAAGCGTTTAGTCCACTTTAATGCCCATGGCTGTCGTGCGGCTGACCACGGTATTGAAGTGGTTCGCTACGCACCTATTCCATCAGAATCGGATTTGGATGCCCTGTTAACTCGACGCCTCAATGGCGAAACGCTCACCGATCTAGAATGTGCGCAGTTTTCAACAGCGGTTCAGGTGTGGTTAGGCAAGCGCTACGCCGCAATGGGTTGGGTAATGCAGCTTCACATTGGTGCTCAGCGCAATAACAACACGCGCATGTTCCAACTGTTAGGTGCAGATGCAGGGTTTGATTCGATCAGCGATAAGACGTTTGCCTTCGAATTGGCTCACCTGTTAGACGAAATGGATCAAAGCAACGAGTTACCTCGCACCATTCTTTACTGCTTAAACCCTCGCGATAACGAGATGATGGCAACCATGATTGGTAACTTCCAAGGTGGCGGCATCGCGGGCAAAGTTCAGTTTGGTTCTGGTTGGTGGTTCAACGATCAGAAAGACGGCATGCAACGCCAAATGGAACAGTTATCTCAACTTGGTCTGCTTAGCCAGTTTGTCGGCATGCTGACTGACTCTCGCAGCTTCTTGTCGTACACACGCCACGAATACTTCCGCCGAATTCTGTGTGACATGCTTGGTCGTTGGGCTGAAAACGGCGAGGTGCCAAACGACATGTCACTGCTTGGCCCTATGGTCGAAGACATCTGCTTTGAAAACGCAAAACGCTACTTCGAAGAGAGGGCGTAACCCATGAAACATATCGCCATTATTGGTGAGTGCATGATCGAGCTTAACGGCAAACCGTTCGGCTCAATGCATCAAACGTTTGGCGGAGACACACTCAATGCTGCGGTCTATCTAAGCCGCGGCTGCGAGGCCAACCTCAATCAAGATGACATAAAAGTGTCCTACGTCACGGCTTTGGGCGCAGACCCGATTAGCAAGGGAATGTTAGAACGCTGGCAACAAGAGGGGGTGTCGACGGACCTTGTTCTACAAGACAGCCAACGTACTCCGGGTCTATACCTAATTCAGCTTGATGACGCAGGTGAACGTACCTTTCTGTACTGGAGAAACCAGTCGGCTGCACGCTACCTGCTACAGCACCCAGATTTCAATCAGATAAAGCAGGCACTGCGCAATGTCGATATGGTCTTTCTCAGCGGGATCACATTAGCGATTCTGCCTGAACAAGATCGTATCGAGCTATTGAACATCTTGGTTGAGTTGAAGGCACAAGGTGTTGAGATTGCCTTCGACAGTAACTTCCGCCCTGCACTTTGGCCACAAGACGAAAACCAAACCGTCAAAAACAGCTACCAGGCCATGTATACATTGACGGATTTAGCGTTGGTCACATTCGATGATGAACAATTAATTTGGGGCGATAGCTCTCCAGAACAAACTATCGAACGTCTAACGACGCTGGGTGTTAAGCGATGCATCGTCAAACTGGGTGCAGATGGCTGTCTCATTCAAGATGCCACCATTCAAAGTAACATACACCCAGATTCTGGTGCCGCTTCGGCTCCACTAGCGGTGCCAACCCTGCCTGTTGATCATGTCGTTGATACGACCTCGGCAGGAGACTCATTCAATGGCGGATTTTTATCGGCTTACCTTGCGGGCGAAGACTTAACAAAGTCATGCCAGCGCGGCAATACCATGGCAGGCGTCGTTATCCAACATCGTGGTGCCATTATTGCAAAAGAACTCACTCAAGCGGCCATCACAGCCATTTAAGGAATACCAATGTCTAACATCAAACAACAACTGAAAACACTGAAAGTTATCCCTGTGATCGCTATCGACAACGCTGAAGACATCATCCCTCTGGGTAAAGTGTTAGCTGAAAATGGTTTACCTGCAGCAGAAATTACATTCCGTTCGGAAGCTGCAGTTGAAGCAATTCGTCTACTTCGTGAATCACAACCAGATATGTTGATCGGCGCAGGCACTGTGCTCAATCGTGAGCAAGCTATTGCGGCTAAAGAAGCAGGCGCAACGTTTGTAGTCTCTCCTGGCTTTAACCCAAACACGGTAAGAGCCTGCCAAGAGATTGGTATTGATATCATTCCTGGAGTCAACAACCCGAGTACAGTAGAAGCCGCTCTAGAAATGGGCTTAACCACATTGAAGTTCTTCCCTGCTGAAGCATCAGGTGGCATCAACATGGTTAAGTCACTTCTTGCGCCTTACACGGATATTGAAATCATGCCGACCGGTGGTATCAACCCAAACAACATTAAAGACTACCTAGCGATACCTCGCGTGCTCGCATGTGGCGGTACTTGGATGGTGGATAAGAAGCTGATTGAAGAAGGCAATTGGGAAGAGCTGGCTCATTTAACTCGTGAAGCCGTTAAGTTAGTCAATTAAACCTAGTGCAATAGCATTTTGACGTTATATCTAGCCCTCCTTTTGGAGGGTTATTTTATGGTTGAGCATTATTCTTTCAAAGTTAATATTTAATCGTGCTCGATAGCATCTTAAAAATAAAGGCTAAATATGGAAAACTGGATAACACAAGGAGTTGGCGGCCTGGCTTTTTGTATCGGTGTAATGGCCTTTTGGCAAAAAGATGATATGCGTTTTCGCTACCAGATGATGATCTTTTGTTTTGTAATGAGTATCCATTTCATATTAATGGGCGCCATAGTGGCGGCTATAGGCGTAATTATTAATGCTATTCGCAGCTATGTATCGATAAAAACTCAATCGCGCAAAGTGATGTGGTTCTTTATTGGCTTGATGTGGTGCATGACTTTACCCAACATGAATCATTTCTTTGAATTTATTACGGTTGTTGGTTCATCCGTTGCGACATGGGCACTCTTTTCAAGACAAGGCATCGCATTGAGGTCCTTGATCTTATTCAATTCTTTCTGTTGGGCTAGCCATAACATTTGGATTGGTTCGATTGGCGGGTCCTTTGTCGAAATCACCTTTATTGTCACCAACATGGTCACTATCTATCGTTTACATCAACGCAGATTGTTAACTATAAAATAGGCAATATATTTTTTATTCTAAATTTAAAATATGGAAGTAATACATCACTAATTAAATGGGGGATTAATTGGATATCAAAAAATTAAATCTAGTTAAGTTTACGTTATTTAAACTTCGTCAATATATTTCCAATACTAAATTGAATTAAATCACCAATTAAATTTATATGGTGATCCAAACCTTTAGTTTGACCTATTTTGGTTAACCAATAGTCCATTAATTATTAAAATTGGTCATGTACTTATTATTATACTAACAATAGGATCGTGACCATGAAGCGTCTTACCCTGACACCTATAGCAATCGCGTTGCTTCTTGCAGGATGTAACTCATCTGATAGCGACAATAACTTCCAGCAACCCCAAGTTCACTCTCGTGTTCATGATGTATTGAACGTTGAGGGCTACCAATTCCGAGATTCTAACGGTAATGGAACACTGGAGCCTTTTGAAGACTGGCGATTATCTCCAGAAGAGCGAGCAGCAGACTTGGTTAGCCGCATGACGCTAGATGAGAAAGCCGGCATGATGCTCATTGACACCTTAAACTCGTCCAAAGGTGGGCTCGTTAGTAGTAAAGGACAAGACATGATTGGCGATGCCCAAATGACGCGCTTTATCTTCCGTAACAGCGTAGTTGAAACACCTACCAATGCGCCTGATTGCGATTCAGGCCGTTCAGGTTGTCAGATAACCCCAACAGAAGCTGCCCAGTTCATGAATAGTGTTCAAGAACTGCGTGAACAGACGCGAATGGGTATCCCCGCTCTATTCAAATCCAATGCTCGTAACCACATAGATCCATCAGCTAAAGCAGGGATCAACGTTTCTTCAGGTGCCTTTTCTGCTTGGCCTAAAGAGGCAGGTTTAGCAGCCACTCGCGACATGGATTTAATCACTGAATTTGCAGGTATCATGAATGAAGAATGGTCTTCAATTGGCCTACGCAGTATGTACGGATACATGATGGATTTGGCGACAGAACCTCGTTGGTACCGAGTACACGAAACCTTTACCGAAGATGCAGATTTAGCGTCTGACATTATGCGCTCACTTATCAAAGGGTTGCAGGATGGCGGTGAGGTCAACGAAGACAGTATCGCGCTAACCATCAAACACTTCCCTGGTGGCGGTCCACAAGAAAACGGTGGTGACCCACATTATGACTTCGGTAAAAACCAAGTCTATCCAAAGAACAATTTTGATTACCACCTAAAACCGTTTATTGCTGCGATTGAGGCTGGCGCTTCTTCAATCATGCCTTACTACGGCATCCCTGTAGATCAAAAGTGGATGCCAAACGATGTTGGTATGTCCTTCTCAAAAGGCATTGTTACCGACCTTCTCAGAGACGAATTGGGCTACACAGGTAACGTGAACTCAGATACCGGCATTATTGGCGATCGAGCATGGGGTGTGGAACACAAAACGATTGATGAGCAAGTTGCAATGTCGGTCGAAGCTGGAGTCGATGTTCTTTCAGGTTTTCATGATAAAGAAGTCATCGTGAAACTGGTCGAAAAGGATCTGATCACCGAAGAACGTGTCGACCTATCAGTCACACGCTTACTTGAAGAACAATTCAAGCTTGGCCTTTTCGAAAACACTTACGTTGACGAGAAAAAAGCCCAAGAGATTTTAGGCAATGAGAAGTACCAAGAACGCGCTGATTACGCACAGAAAAAGTCTGTCGTCTTACTTCAAAATACCAATAAGACTTTACCTCTAGCTGAATCAACCGTACAAAATCCTGTTGCTCTGTATGTCATGGGAATGGACGAAAACATTGCAGGAGACGACAAGTACAACTTTACCGTGACTTCCGGAGATTACGAAGCGGGAGAAACGCGTCCACCAGTACCAGCCGATACGGACTATGCGGTTATTCGTGTTCGCGTATCTAACGAAGGCTCAGATCCTGATCTTATCTTTGGTGGCGCGAACCCAGATGAACTCGATATTCTTGCGTTCAGTGAAATGGCTACAGCTGCATCTTGGCATATTGAACCAAGCCTAAGCGACATTAAAGCCGTTATGAACGAAGTGGGCGCTGACAAAACGGTATTGTCCATCAACTTTAGACAACCCTTCGTGCTAGACGATCAAAGTAATCTTAAGCAAGCCGGTGCCGTGATCGCCACATTTGGTGTCTCGGACAGCAACCTAATGGAAGTACTTTCAGGCAACTTTGCTCCTCAAGGAAAACTGCCATTTGCTTTAGCGAACAGTGCCCAAGCCATTCAAAACCAAGACTCAGACTACCCTGGGTATGATCAAGCCGACACCCTTTACCCGTTCGGACATGGTTTAAGTTACGAATAATATTTGAGCTAATTCAGGCAGTGTTGAGCACTGCCTTTCCTTCTTAGATACCAAGGACAAAGTCATGGAACATATCTTACAACTGGGTTGGGATGATCACGCTATTCCACATAAAATCTGGATAGAACAATACTACGATGGGTGTCGTATCTGCTTGAAAGTCGTAAAAGACGTTGAGCCAGAAATGCTCTCATTGATTGTTCCAAATATTGATGTGCAAACCACTCATAAGGCGTGGCAAGGCAAAGCGACGAACATTACACCAGCCTATGATGACGGCGTGTTGTTCACTCAAACTCGCTCGCTATTCAATTTGCCTCATGGCTGCGTGATTTGGGCGGTAACACATATCCAGATGCAAAACGGCTTAAAAATGTCGGCAGACAAATTGTGCTTCGTACCAAAATACAGCAATCAAGATTCTTGTTTTAAGGTTCCAGCATAACGTAACAACAAGCCGAGTCGCTTATCCAACTTGGCGCTAATCTGCGAAGAACCATAAAAAAGGCCAGCGTATACACGTTGGCCTTACTTCTGTCTGTCTGTCTGTCTGTCTGTCTGTCTGTCATCAGGATTAAGCACTAATCAATCAACACCAACGAATCGATGGCATTGGATTCATTTAGATATCTCATTCTTGGCGGGCATTTGGCACCCGTAATAAGACAATGCTCATTCTAAAAAGACGAAATAAATTTAAAAAAACTTATTTCGCCGTTTTGATCATCGTAGCTCGCGGTTTACAGCTGAGGTTCTTGGGTCTTATTGACTATGAGGTCGCGAAGCCATTTGTGGCTTGGTTCAGAATCAAAGTAACGGTGCCAAAGCAAAAACAAACCACCGGGAACCAACTCAATAGGAATCGGCTTCATCACCAGTTCGCCACTCTCAATATAGTCACGAACCGAGTTGTACGGATAACACATCAGCAAATCGCTTTGTTTGCACAGCTTTACTGCGCTGGTGATGTCCGACACGTTGGCGGCTTTGTTAATTTGAAGCTGTTTGGCTTGCAAGATTTCCAGTAGCAACCAGTCGCCAACGCCACCGGTCACCAACTGAATATGACGGTATTTAAGGAAGGCTTGCAGATTCCACTCTTCTTGAAGTACTGGGTGATCATTTCGCATCAAACACACAGAGTAATCTTGCAGCAACTCGACGTGGTTTAGCTCGGCAGGGATATTTTGAATGTGGGTGCTAGCCCTTTCATCGAGCTCAAAAATTCCAATCCCGAAATCGACCTCACGCTTTAGTAAGCGCTTAAAGGTTTCGCTGCTCCAAGTAGTGCTGTTTACCGTAATGTTCGGCGCATCTGCTAGCGCGTTAGGCATAAATTTAGGGTAAATCGCGGTATAAGCGGTTTCAACAAGATCGATATTAAAAGTACGTTCGCTGTCTTTCGGCTCAAAAATGTCCGGCACGGTTAGCTGTTCAACTTGCAGAAGGATTTGATGAATTTTAGGCGCTAAAGAGGTGGCTTTCGGTGTTGGAAACAGGCCTTTTGACTCACGTTCAAACAAAGGGTCGTCAAACAAAGAACGCAGCTTAGTGAGTTGTTTACTCACCGCAGACTGACTAAGGAACAATCGCTCTGCCGTTTTGCTCACGCTGCGCTCTTCAAGCAACACGTGTAAACACAGCAGTAAATTCATATCACATTTGAGTAAGCTTTTAACATCTACCATGATATTCCTTAGATTCAGATTAATGATGACTTTATGTCACTTTAAATCATATCACAAACTTGTTAATTTAAGCCCATGTAACCTATGAGTTAATAACTCAAAAAATAATAGACCTAAGGAATACTCATGAACGTTCTAGCACTCCCTAAGATTGATCTGCACTGCCACCTAGACGGAAGCGTTCGTCCAGACACCATTATTGATCTGGCGAAACAGGACGGAATCGAACTTCCAGAAGACCGTGAAGCGGTAGTAAAGTCTCTAACAGTGCCTGAAGATTGCAAAAACCTTGATGAGTACCTAGCTTGCTTTAGCCTGCCACTGCAAGTGATGCAAACGGAAGAAGCGATTGAGCGTATCTCTTTTGAGCTTTACGAAGACGCAGCACTAGAGAACGTTAAATACCTAGAAGTTCGTTTTGCACCGATTCTTCACGTAAACAAGGGCTTGTCTCTTGATGCAATCATCGCAAGTGCGGTTAAAGGCATGAAGCGTGCAGAAGAGAAATACGACATTAAGGGCAACTACATCATGTCTGTACTTCGTATGTTCCCGAAAGACTCAATCAAAGATGTAATCGACGCTGGTAAACCATACCTTGGTAAAGGCGTGGTTGCGTTTGATATTGCAGGCGGTGAAAAGCCGGGCTTCTGCGCTGAATTCCCTGAGTACACGCAATACGCTATTGAACAAGGCTACCGTGTGACGGTTCACGCAGGTGAGCAATGGCATGGTCAGAACGTTTACGATGCAGTTACTCTGCTAGATGCTGAACGTATCGGCCACGGTGTTCACATCCAAGGTAACGAAGACGCGTACAACATCGTTAAAGAGAAGCAGGTTGCGCTTGAAACTTGCCCAACAAGTAACGTGCAAACTAAATGTATTCACAAATTCAGCGACCACCCAATTGCTGAATTCAAGAAAGACGGCATCGTTGTAACGATCAACACAGACAACCGCACTGTGTCGAACACAACCATGACTAACGAAGTGAAGCGTGTATGTGAAACGTTCGGTCTAACACAAGAAGACTACGCAGAGATCTACAAGTACTCTGTAGAGAGCGCTTTTGCTTCAGACGAAGTGAAACAGCACCTAATGGGTTTCGTTGAGCAAATCTAATTTGATCAATCTTGATTGCTAAGTAGAAAAACAGGAAGAGAAAGGCTTAGGCTTTTCTCTTTTTTTATGTCCAATTATCCGTATTCTAATATCGATGTTGACGAATGGGATGCAAACAATGAAAACAGAACTCGAGAAAATGCTGTCCGGCGAGATTTTTGATGGCGCAGACCATGAGGTAGACCACATGCGCACTCACGCCAGCAAGGCGCTATCAGACTTGAATCAATGTTCAGACGATACTCAACTACCAAGTCTTCAGGCTAATCTGTTTGGTAAAGTAGGAAGCAGCGTTGTCCGTCCTCCTTTTCATTGCGAGTTTGGCAAAACCATCGAGATCGGTGACGACACCTTTATCAACATGAACGTGGTGATGCTTGATGGCGCGAATATCAAGATTGGTAACAATGTATTGATAGGGCCAAGTGCCCAGTTTTACACAGCCTCCCACTCACTGGATTATCTCAGCCGCCGTAAGTGGGAAACTTTCTGCCTACCTATCACAGTCGAAGACGATGTGTGGATTGGTGGAAACTCAGTCATCAACCAAGGCGTTACGATTGGCGCTCGCTCTGTTATCGCAGCGAACTCAGTGGTTAACAGTGATGTACCACCAGATTGCCTGTACGGCGGCACTCCAGCCAAGTTGATTCGGCATTTGAATGCCGAACAAACTCGCGATTAAACAAGAAAGCGCGTATCCAAATCTAAAAAAGAGCGATGTTTCAATAGCATGGCTCTTAATCTAATTATCAGCGTTGTTTTATCGCACGCTTGTTCACCGCGAATTTGAAGCACGACAGCCGCAACTAAAACCAGCGCTGATATAGTCAAAAACAAGAATGCAACGATAGACTTAGGTGGGTATCTTTTCATTTTCTACACCCTCAAATTTAAGGTTCATCGCGGCTT